>JAYTEI010000001.1:0-10362 GCA_043735445.1 Akkermansiaceae bacterium
GTCGGCTCGTCCACCGGGCGGCGGAAGGCGCGGGTGGTGAAACGGCGGATGATTTCCTCCGCATATTTCACCTGTTCCGCTGGCTCTCGCGGGACATCCTCGCGGGTGAAAAAGCGCTCGTAATTCTCCGGGTGGGCTGCGAATTCCGGTTCAAGCGGGCCGATCAGATTGACGCCATCTAACTTCAAATCCACGTTCGGCGGGCCATCGCCGGGATTCTCGGCGGGCTTGCGGCCCTTACCTAACAGCGGCTCCAAGGTCAGTCGCAGTGGGTAGCTGCCCGCCGCCCATTTGACCTCGACGGAAGGATTCACCGCGAGCGAATCTTGCCACTGCAACTCTTGCCGAACGATCTGTTTGCCATCGACGAACCAGCCGAAATTCGCGCGGCCCGGATCGAACGCGAACGAGCCACGGAGCGTTGAGTTTAAAACGACGCGATAGGTGCCGGGGTGGGTGATTTTCAGATCGAGCGTTAGATCGGCGGGATCGTAGAGCGAGAGTCTGTCGTCGCCCGCGCCTTTGCCGGTGAAGTTTTTTGCGGAAATGTTGCGCGCCGGAGTGACGCGGCTCTGGAGGGGCACAGCTTTGGCGACGATGGTTTCTGCCGCTTGCATGTATTTTTCCAAGAGCATCGGCGAGGTGGTGAGCGCGTCGGCGATGGTGTCGAAGCCATAGCCCGTATCGTCTGCGGGGAATTCCTCGTCGGTCCGGAAATCGACGCCGGTGAGGTCGCGGATCGTGTTGCGATATTCCGCGCGGTTCAGGCGGTGGAGGGTGACGCGGCCGGGGTTCGGGTGGAGCGGATCGAGCTTGAGCGGGCCGACTTTGATCCACTCCTCAAGGGTGGAAATTTCCTGCGCGGTCGGGCGCTTTTTCTTGGCGGGTGGCATCATGCCGCTGCGGAGATTTTTCAGCGCGTGGACCCATAGATCGGTCTGGTCCATGAGTGCCTCGGTAGTGCCGAAGGAGTCGAAACTCACCTTGCCCTTGTGCTCGCCGTCGCCATGGCAGTCGTAGCAGTGCTGTTCGAGGATGGGTAAGATGTCTTTCTCGAAAGTGGCGGCGTGATCGGCTAGCGCGTCTCCGGCGTGGCTCAGTACGCTGAAAACAAGCGTCCAGCGGAGGGCTGTGGAATGAAACAATGAGCGCATCGTGAAGTACGGAGTGACGGAGTGTGGCTTGAAAGCTCTGTGAATCAACCGACCGGATTTACGGGGTGAACGGCGATCCTTACGTCGCGGTGAAAAGCGTTTATCCAAATTTTTCCCCCTCCGATCGGGGTAATGGCGAAGCGCATGAAACTGCGGAGGCACCGGATTGTTGCGGTTTCCACAGGGATCACTCGATTCACGGGCAAGACCGATGAGGTAGGCTGATGGCCATGAGAACGGAGCGGGTGGTCATCGTGGGAGGCGGAGTCATCGGGCTGTGCTCGGCTTACTACGCGCTGAAACGGGGGTTTCCGGTGACGCTGATCGAGCGCGAGAGGGCGGGCGGGGATAATTGCTCGATGGGCAACGCGGGGATGATCGTGCCCAGCCATTTCACGCCGCTGGCAGCGCCGGGGATGATCTCGAAAGGCCTGCGCTGGATGGGCAATCCGGAAAGCCCGTTCTATGTCCGGCCACGGGTGAATCTCGATCTGATGCGTTGGGGCTGGCTGTTCTACCGGCACTCGACCGAGCGACATGTGGCGGCGTGCCGCGAGCTGCTGCGCGATCTCAATCTGGAGAGCCGCCGCCTATTCGCCGAGCTGGCGGTGGAAGAAGATTTTGGGCTGGTGAAACGCGGGCTGCTGATGCTTTGCAAGACGCCGAAGGGGCTCGACGAGGAGGCGCAAGTCGCCCGCGAGGCCCATGAAATCGGGCTTCAGGCCGAGGTGCTGGACGCCACCGCCGCCGCGCTGCTCGATCCGGCGATCACCCTGGACGTGGCGGGTGCGGTCTATTTCCCGCAGGATTGCCACTTGAGTCCGAGCCGTTTCATGGCCTCGCTGCGACGCCGCGTCCTTGCGGCGGGTGGGATCATCGAGAGCAGTGTGACGGTGGATGCCATCGAAACGCGCGGCGACCAAGTGACCGCCGTGGCAGGCGGCGGGCGGCGCTTTGAAGGCGCGAAATTCGTCATCGCCGGCGGCTCATGGAGTGCGGATTTGCTGAAATCCGTGGGCATGAGGCTGCCACTCCAAGCGGGCAAAGGCTACTCGCTCACCTTGCCGACGCCGCCCGAACTGCCGCAGCTTTGCTTGATTTTCGCCGAGGCAAAGGTGGCGATCACGCCGATGGACGGCAGCTTGCGCTTCGGCGGCACGATGGAAGTCGGTGGCCTGGATCTCTCGATCAATCCGGCGCGGGTCCGCGGCATCGTCAAATCCGTGCCGGCGTATTTCCCAAAATTTTCGGAGCGCGATTTCGAGGGGATCAAGCCGTGGGCTGGGCTGCGTCCCGTTTCACCCGATGGCATTCCGTACCTCGGGCCGGTGCCGGGGCTGCCAAATCTGCTAGTTGCAAGCGGCCATGCGATGATGGGGCTGAGTCTCGGTCCGGTCAGCGGTCGGCTGGTCGCGGAGTTGCTGGCTGGCGACTCGCCATTCCGGCCGCTCGAAGCGCTGGCACCGGGCAGATTCGGCTAGTTTCCTGATTTCTCTGGCTCGCTGATCGAGCAGCGCACCTGACAACCGCCATTGTCGCCGCGGGTGACCGTGAGCTGGGCACCGATGAGCCGGGCGCGGTATTGGAAAAGGTGCAGGCCGATGCCCGCCCATTGGCCCTCCTCCGGGCGGACGAATCCGCTGCCGTCGTCCGTCACGGTGAGGGTCGAGACGCCGTTCCGCACGCTGCCGCCGATGACGATATTGCGAGCCATGCCGTGCTTGAGCGCGTTGCTGATGGACTCTTGGACGATCCGGTAGAGGTGGATTTCCACGGCTTTCTCAAACTGGAAACTCTCGTCCGCATTGACTCGGCAAGTGACTCCGGCGAGCAGCTCGGTGCGGATTGCGAGTTCCTGCAGCGAGAGAATCAAGCCGCCCCTTTCCAGCTCCACCGGGTAGAGCGACTTGGCGAGATTGCGGGTGGTATTGATGATTTCCGTGAGAAATGCTTGGAGCCTAGCAGCCTCCTTCGCCCGCGGGTGCGACTCGGCGCTGAGGTGGCTCAAAAGCAAGCCCATGAGGATGGTCATGCCGACGAGTTGCTGGCCGAGGTCGTCGTGCAAGTCCTGGCCGATCCGGGTTTGTGCGCGTTCGCCGATGTCCAAGATTTCCTCCTCGAGTCGTCGCCGTTCGGCAAACTCGCGTTGGAGTTCCCTCATGGTCATTTTGATAACGTCGGTGCGCTCATCCACTAGCGATTCGAGCTGGGTGTTGAAGCGCCTCAACGCGTCTTCCGATTCCCGCCGCTCCGTCACATCTTGGATGATCCCGGTGATCCGCACCATTTCACCGATCTCGTCGTAAAAAGCCCTGCCGCGCGTCTGTAGCCAGCGCACCGAGCCATCGGGCCACTGCGTGCGATACTCCATTTCCAAGTCCACTTTCTCCGCCAGCGCGACCTGGGCCTCCGCTTGGACGCGCTCGCGATCCTCGGGATGAATGGTCCCGACGGCGGTCTCATAGCTGATTTCCAAGTCGCGAGGCAGGCCGGCCATTTCGTTGCAGCGCTCGCTCCAGACCAGCGTGCGGGCGGCTTGGTCCCAGTTCCAAATGCCGAGCTGCCCAGCCTCGATGGCCAGCGCCAGCATGTTTTCGCTTTTGCGGAGAGACGCCTCAGCCTGCTTGCGGCTGCTGACGTCCTGGACTTGGCCGATGAAATAAAGCGGCCGGTCATCCGCGCCGCGCACCACCGAGACGCTCAAGTCCACCCACACCACCAAGCCGTCCTTGCGAATGTAGCGTTTCTCCGCCCGAAACCCTCTCAGCGTGCCGTCCTTCAGATTCTGCAGCGGCTCGCGCACCCTCAAGCGATCCCCGGGATAGGTGATCGCATCGCACGTCGTTGCGAGCAATTCCGCCTGC
Source organism: Akkermansiaceae bacterium (assembly GCA_043735445.1). Classification (GTDB taxonomy): domain Bacteria; phylum Verrucomicrobiota; class Verrucomicrobiia; order Verrucomicrobiales; family Akkermansiaceae; genus Luteolibacter. The sequence goes on from JAYTEI010000001.1 coordinate 4,019, forward strand.
GAATACCCCAGCAACTCGCAAAACGCCCGGTTCACCTGCGTGAACCGACCGTCCGGCTTGAAGACTTCCATCGGGATCGCAGCATCGTGAAAAATGCTCCGGAAGCGCGCCTCACTCTCGGATAGCCGCTCTTCTGCACGCGCACGTTCGAGCCGCAGGTAAATGCGTTCCACCATTTCCGCCATCAGCTCGGTGTCCTCGGGCGACCATTCGTACGGCCCGCCGCGGATGGCACTCAAGATCATTTTCCAGCGGCCATCCGCGACGTAACTCGCATTCGCCAACGAGCCGATCCCCCGCGCCTTGAATTGCTCGGAATTCTCTGCCGGGCGTGGTTGGTGGCTCACGTCGTCGATCACCACCATCCGCCCCGCCGCCATCTCAGCCAGCTCGTGGTCGGTGTGGAAATCCTTCAGCCGATACACGCCCTCTAGGCCAGGCAGGTCTCCCGCATGATGGTCGTGGAGCACCGTGGCTTGGTCTGCCGCCTCGTTGATTTCCACGAACAAGCAGTGATCCAAGTGAAGGTGCGCCAAGATCTGGCCACCGACCCGCCGCATGATCTCTTGTGGGCAGGAAATCGAAGTCAACGCCTTCTGCATTTCCGCTAGAAACTCCAGATTATGCTCACGCCGTTTCGGCACCGTGATGTCCACAAAGGCACCGATGCATCCCGGCACCACGCCGGATTCGTGGATGATGGGAAACGCACTGCATAACAGCTCCTTCCTCTCGCCATCGGGAAACACCACCTCGATTTCTACCCCGGACACCGCCACCCCCGTCGCGCTTGCCCGCTGGATCGGCAGCTCTTCAGCCGTGAGCCGGCGACCGCCCACCCACACTTGGTATTTCGGGCGTTCCGCTAGGGGCGCACTGAGCGAAGGATTCTGTCCGCGGGTGAGTCGTAGCATTTTCTCAGCGGTGCGGTTGGCGGTCATGTGTTGGTTGCTCGCGTCGCGGGAAATGACGATGGCCGCAGGGATCGCGTCCATCAGTGCTTCGAGTTCCTGCCGCCGCACCCGCTCCGCCGCCTCGCTTGCCAGCAATGCGTCCTCCACTTGTTTGCGTTTGGTGATTTCCATGACCACCCCATGCACCCCCCTTTGCGTCCCGTCCCCGGCTGGCACCGGATGGTAGCTCACCAACCAGTAGCGCTGCCACTCAGCCGACTTGGTGGGGGGAGTCCCTTTCACCTCGCGATTCAGGACCGGCAACCCGCTTTCAAGCACTTGCCGCAGCATGGGTTCGATCACATTCGTCACTTCTGGAGTCAGCAGCTCACGGACCGTGCGGCCCACATGCTGCTCGGCCGAGAAGCCATTCATCTCCTCCATCTCGCGGTTGACCCGCACAAAGCGCAGCTCCGCATCCAGGAAAAACAGCCCCACCGGTGCAGTGGCATACAAGCTGGTCAACTCGGCTGCTTGTCGCGCCACCCGCTCAGTCGCGTGTTTCCGCACGCGGCGCACCTCCGCCTCGCCCACCTCGCGGCCCACCGCCGCTGCCAGCCCGGCCAGCTTGTCCTTCAGCAAAAAATCGTGGGCACCCGCTCGCATCACGGCCACCGCCCGCTCGTCACCCACCTCGCCCGAGATGACGATCACCGGTAAATCCAGCTCGCCCGCCCGCATCATTTCTAACGCCTCAAGCGCACTGAACTGTGCCAGTTGGTAATCGCAGATCAGCACGTCCCACGCTTGCGCCGCCAGTGCCGCCGCCAGCTCCGCAGCCGTCTCGGCCCGTTGCGCTTGCGGGTCATAATCGCCCTCCCGCAAGCCGTCCAGCACCCGCCGCGACTCCGCCTCACTCTCCCCCACGATCAAAACTCTCAGTGGCGTCATCATCTCAAATCGTGGGTTGCTCAGCGAGCCTGCGCGGCACTTCGACTTGATTGATCAAGGTTGTCATAACAGAGGTGCGATTTTTCACTAAATGTCTGCGAGGGAAAGACGAAACTTTAAAGACCTGCCTCGTTGGTCCTTCGGGTGCGAACACCGATCTGGCGGAATTGAGCGGCGGACAGCAGAGTTAGCTTGTGTTTGTAGGTGCCCACAATCATCCAAGGCGGCGCGGCCTCGAGCTTCCCCGCACTTTGAAAAATGGAAATCACCGCTGCCATCGACATCCGCTCGCTGCGGGTGGACTACGGAAACTTCGTCGCGGTGGACGACCTAACACTCACGGTCCCGGCTGGCGAAGTGTTCGGCCTCGTCGGCCCTAACGGCGCGGGCAAGACCAGCACCTTCCGAGTCCTGACCACACTGCTGGAGCCGACGTATGGCGAGGTGATTCTCTGCGGCGTGGACGTGTTGGAAGATATCGAAACCGCGAGGCGGATCATCGGCTACATGCCGGATCTCGCGCCCGTCCCGTCGGATTTAAAAGTTTGGGAATTTCTCGAATTTCACGCTGCGGCTTACGGACTTGGCACCCGCGCCCAACGCCGCGAGCGGGTCGCCGAGTGCCTGGAGGAAGTCGCGCTAACCGGCCAGCGCGCGAGCTGGTGTAAGCAGCTTTCCCGCGGCCAGACCCAGCGCGTGGTGCTTGCGAAAACCCTACTGCACCGCCCGCGCATCCTCATTCTGGACGAGCCGGCCAGCGGGCTGGATCCCCTCGCCCGCCGCGATCTGCGACAAGCCCTGCGCAAGCTCGCCGCCACCGGAGCCACCGTGTTTGTCAGCTCCCACATCCTCAGCGAACTCGCAGAAATGTGCTCGTCACTCTGCGTGATGAACCGCGGCAAGTTATTGGCAGCGGGCACCGTGCAAGAGGTCCGCAATCAACTTGGCAGCAACGAGCGCACTCTAACGGTGAGCTTGCTCAACCGCCCGCAGGACGCCGCCGAGTGGTTGAAATCCCAGCCCGCCGTCCACGATCTCCGACTGACCGACCAGCAGGTGGTTTTCGGGTTTACCGGCAGCGATGATGGCCAAGCGGATCTGATGGAAGGCCTGATCCAGCGCGGCGTGCGGCTGCGGGCATTTGAGGAAAAACGCTCGTCATTCGAAGACATACTCGTGGAGGTCGCCGAGTCTAACCGCAACTCATGAACTCACCTCAAGCAGCATCCCGGCATTCCGGTTGGAGAATCTGGGCGAATCCTATTTTCAGGCGTTACTGCCGCTCGCGTCTGCGCCCGCACGGTCTTGGTGTCGCATTGCTCATCACCTTATTGCTCGCCGGGTTTGTCTATTTCATGTGCCGCACGGTGGCTATCTATCAGGCCCAAATGAAGGTGATGGACGCAGAGCGGGTCGCATTCATCGGCCTGCTGATCATGCAGTGGCTGATCCTATTTGTGTTAGGCACCGCGCAAGTCGCCGGCGGGATGACCGCCGAGACGGATGAGGGAGTGATCGACTACCAACGGTTGATCCCGATGAACCCTTTATCAAAAGTCCTAGGCTATCTGCTAGGGCTGCCGGTCCGCGAGTATGTGATGGTTTGCGCGATGTTGCCATTCACCGCCTGGGCGCTCTGGAAGGGTGAGGTGGCGGCGTGCGTGTGGGCTCCGCTCTACGCGGTGACCATCACGTCCGCGCTGACCTATCATCTAACCGGGCTGGTGACGGGAACGGTCGTCCGCAACCGGCGCTGGGCGTTTCTCGTATCCATCGGGCTGGTGTTTTGCCTCTACACGGTGGTGCCGCAGATGGCGCGCTTCGGCCTGGTGTTTTTCAAATACCTGACCATCACCCCAGTGTTCGAGGAAAGCCTGCCAGGCATCCTGCCGCGGACTGCGGGTGCCATCATCGCCACCGGCCAGAGACTCGCGCCCGAGGTAAAGTTCTTCAATCTGGGTTTCCCGGAAGCGGTCTTCACGGTGTTCTGCCAGGGAGGCCTGATCCTCACCTTCATCGTGATGCTCTGCCGGAAGTGGCGCAGGACCGAGTCGCTGCTGCTAGGGAAAATCTGGGCGACCCTCTTCTTCGTATGGGTCCAGATTCTTCTGCTAGGCAATGCCCTGCCCTTGATTGATCCCGGCAAACTTTTCCCCTCGCGGGAAATTTCCCGGCGCGTCTTGGACTGGAGCACTTGGTCGCCGAAGGCGTGGGAAGCCGTCGCGCTGTCGGGAGTGTATGGCTTCGCGACTTTGGTTCTGTTATTCATCGTCACGCGCATCATCACGCCGTCTGCGGAAATTCAGATTCGCGGCTGGCGCCGCGTCCGCAAGGAAGGCCGCACGTCACTGCCGGTTCTATCAGATGCGGCGACCGCGTTCGGCTGGGTCGCTGTGATGGCGCTCGCCGGGGCCGTGGGCTGGTTTGTTTTCACGCGCGCGCTGGTGGAGTCGCGCTGGTTTCCCGGCCACGAGGTGCCGCTGCGAGTGCTCGGCTATTTCACGGTCGTCATGCTAACAGGCGGCTTGGGATTCCACGCCCTCCTCGAAGCGAAGGGCGGGCGGATCGTCGGACTGGCGATCATTTTTGTGGGCGTCGTGCCACTCATGGCCGGTGCCGTGCTCAGCGCGTCGAACCATCGGCTGATCCCCGCCGCGTCGTGGTTGTTCGGGATTTCCCCGGCGAGCGGGCCGGTCTATGCGTCCGCCACTTTGCTATCGCTCACCGAGCTACCCGCCAATCTCGCGCGGTCGGTGCCACGGGCATTCTATTTCTGGCAGGCGGTGTCGTTGTTAGTGACGCTGTGGTTGATCAGCCGCTTGTGGAGCGCTCGGAGGGCCATCGCCGGCAGCGCGCTCAAGCGCGAGCCGTGAAAAAAAACAGGAAGATGGTAACCACTGATTTCACTGATTGAGCTGATTTTTCAGAAGGTTGGAAAGCATGACCAACTCACCCAAAAGGGAAGTCGAATTGCTGCCCTGTCTTTCAGTGAAATCAGTCAAAATCAGCGCAATCAGTGGTAAATCTCGTGGCTGACACCTATGTCATCTTCCTTTGTAGGGTTAAATCTAACGCCGCAGCTTGCGCAGGATCATTTCCACGGCATCCTCCGCTTCCGCCACTTGCAATAACTTCGCCGCCATGAAGTAAACGCCCGCAGCCACGCCGATGGTGAGACCGAGGTAGATTACTTTTAGCCAGAGCATCGTTCCTGCCAGATTGGCGAATAGATAATGATTTGCTATCACGCACACCACCGACATCAACGCTCCTGCTACGACCAATTTAGCTAACAAAACCAGCAGCGCGCCCGATCCCAAGTCACCCGCAAATTTCCGCATCGCGAAGAATAGCAGCAGGAAATTGATACTGGCGGAGATGCTTGTCGTCAGCGCCAGCGACTCGTGACCCCAGCGCAACACAACCACAAACAGATAGTTGAAGCCGAGGTTGATTGCCAGCGCGAGGAAGCTCACTAACATCGGGAACCAACGCTTGTCGATGGCATAGAACGCGGGCTGTAGCACCTTGAGCCACGCATAAAATACCAATCCGTAGCCGTAAGCGCGGAGTGCTGCCGCCGTTTGGATCCGGTCGATTTCATGAAATTTCCCCCGCTCAAAAAGTAGGCTGATGATCGGCTCTGCTAGAAACGCGAGTCCCAAGGCGGAGGGGATCACCAGAAATGCAACCAACCGCAAGCCTTTCGCCAAGGTCGGTCTAAACTCCTCGGAAATCCCACCGATCGCCGCCCGCGAAAGCGCTGGCAGAGTCACCGTCGCGATCGCCACGCCGAAGACCCCGATGGGAAGTTGCATCACCCGGAAGGCATAACTCAACCAACTCGCCGCGCCTTCCCCCACCTTGAGCGCGAACATGGTATTTACCACCACATTGAACTGGACCACCGACGAGGAAATCACCGCCGGTCCCATCAGCCGCAAGATTTGCCGGACTCCCGGATCGCGCCATTTGAAATCTGCAGCGAACCGATAGCCCACCCGCCACAACGCCGGGAACTGGCAGCCGAGCTGGGCCAAGCCACCGATCACCACCCCGATGGAAAACCCGATCAAACTCTGCGGCCCCCACGCGGGGTCCAGCCAGTAACCGAGCGCCGCGCCGCCGATCATCGAGCCGAGATTGAAAAAACACGACGACAGCGCCGGCATTCCAAACACGTTCTTCGCATTTAGAATTCCCATCGCCAGTGCCGCCAGTGACACTAACAAGATGAACGGATACATCACCCGCGTCATCGTCACCATCAACGCGATTTGCCCTGGATCATAATCGTGCCGCGCTGCAGTCATCAAACCCACAATCCATGGCGCGGCGACGATTCCTAACAGCGTCACGAGGCTCATGAAAACCGCCGCCAGCGTGGTCATCTTATTCGCCAGCGCCCAAGCGGACTCATCGCCGTCGGACTTCAGCTTCTTTGAAAACGTGGTCACGAATGCCTGCGACAGCGCACCCTCGGCAAACATGTCCCGCAAC
>JAYTEI010000002.1:0-2116 GCA_043735445.1 Akkermansiaceae bacterium
CCCACCGCGAACCACCCCGGCCACGATCCGGTCGAGCGCTACCGCGTTTTGAAAAAAGCCCTCGGCGTGGATGGCATCAATCTCACCTACACCGAGGACCTCGCCGACATTCGCCGCGACGTGCTAGACCGCTATGATGGCGTGATGCTTTACGGCAATTGGAAACAAAACGAATCGATGGACAGCGCTCAGGAAAAGGCCCTGCTCGGCTACGTCGAGGACGGCGGCGCGTTCCTGCCCATCCATTGCGCCTCCGCCTGCTTCGGCGGCTCGGACGCTTTTGTGAAACTCGTCGGCGGGCGTTTCAAATCCCACGAAACTGGCGTCTTTAAAACCACCATCGCCGACCGCGAACATCCCATCATGCGCGGCTACGAGGGCTTTGAAACCTGGGATGAAACCTACGTCCACGACCGCCTCAGCGACGACCGCACCGTCCTCCAACTCCGCGACAAGGAGCCGTGGACCTGGGTCCGCAACCAAGGCAAGGGCAAGGTTTTCTACACCGCTTACGGCCATGACATGCGCTGCTGGGATCAGCCCGCATTCCACGAATTGATGCGCCGCGCCATCCTCTGGAGCGTGGGCTCCGAAGTCCGCGCCAAGCTCACCGCCATGAAACTCCCCGTGCTGGAATCCGAGGAAATGATCCTGCCCGGCTACCGTGACCACAAAACCATCACCAGCGGCCAGAAGCCGCTTTCCCCAGCAGATTCCCTCAAGCTCGCCACCGTGCCAATCGGCTTCGAGGTCTCCCTCTTTGCCAGCGAGCCCGACATCGTCAACCCGATCCACATCACCTGGGACCACCGCGGACGCGCCTATGTCGTTGAGACCGTGGACTATCCGAACAACCTCCAGTCGGGAAATACCGGCCACGACCGCATCCACATCTGCGAAGACACCAATGGCGACGGCAAGGCCGACAAGTTCACCCTCTTCGCCGACAAACTCTCGATCCCCACCTCCGCTGTCTTTGCCAACGGCGGCATCATCTGCACCAACGGCCCTGACATGCTATTTCTAAAAGATACCGACGGAGACGACAAGGCCGACGTCCGCCAAGTCCTTTTCACCGGGTTTAAAACCAACGACACCCATGCCGGCTGCTCCAACCTCCGCTACGGCTTCGACAACTGGATCTACGCCACCGAGGGCTACGCTGGATTCGACGGCACCGTCGGCGGTAAGCCGGTTAAATTCTCCACCGGCTTTTTCCGTTTCAAAGCGGACGGCAGCGCCCTGGAATTTCTCCAGAACACCACCAATAATACCTGGGGCCTCGGCTTCACCTCGGACTTCGATATCCTCGGATCTACCGCCAACGGCAATCCGTCCTGGTATTTCACCTTCGCCAAGGAACTCTACGCCCAAGCCGGGCTGCCCCAGCCGAAGACTCCGAACGAGGACGGAAATCCGAAGTTTTTCCCCTCCTCGATGGACATCCGCCAAGTGGACCAAATGGACCGCTACACCGCCGCGGCCGGTCATGCGTTCTACACCGCCACCCGCTTCCCGGCAAACTACCGCGACCGCATCGCCTTCGTCTGCGAGCCTACCGGCAAGCTCGTCGGCCAGTTTGAAATCACCGCCAAAGGCGCGGGCTACGTCTCCAAACAGCTTCCTAACAACCTCTACTCCAGCGCCGACGGCTGGTCCGGCCCGGTCAGTGCCGAGACCGGTCCCGACGGCGCCGTTTGGATTTCCGACTGGTATAACCTGATCATCCAGCACAACCCCACGCCCAACATAAACTCCGCCGGCTATGATGCCAAGACCGGAGCCGGCAATGCCTACGAATCTCCCGTTCGCGACGTTTCCTACGGCCGCATCCTCCGGGTCTATCCGAAGGGCAGCAAGGACGACACCAACCCGAAACTCGTCCCCACCGACCTCAATTCCCTGCTCGCCGGGCTCGCCCACCCCAACCTCTTTTGGAGGCTTACCGCCCAGCGCCTGATCGTGGAATCCCGCTCCACCACCGCTGCCACAAAATTGAAGGAAATCGTCATGGCTCCCGGCCAGGCAGCCACCCACGCCTTCTACGCCCTCCAAGGCTTGGGTGCGCTGGATTCAGCCACTGTCAAAGCAGCCCTCGCCTCCACCAACCGCGGCC
>JAYTEI010000003.1:0-4778 GCA_043735445.1 Akkermansiaceae bacterium
CAACAGCCGGCCCGGATGGACGGTTAGAGTGGTGTGGGTGCCGCGCTGGGTGAAGCCGAGGACGGGATCTGAGGCGACTTCTTCCATGAAGCGGATGCACCGGCTGCACATGATGCAGCGCTCGTCGTCGAGACGGATGCGGGGGCCGATATCGACGTTTTTCGGCTTTTTCACCTTCATGTCCACGAAGCGGGAAACGCCGCGGCCGTGTTGGACGGATTGTTCCTGGAGGCGGCATTCGCCGGCTTGGTCGCAGATCGGGCAGTCGAGCGGGTGATTGATCAGGAGAAATTCCATCACGCCCTCGCGGCATTTTTCGACCAACTCGCCGGTGGTGCGGATGCCCATGTTTTCGCCGATGGTGTTGGCGCAGGCGATGACGGGGCGGGGCATCCAGCCGATGATTTCATAACCACCCTCATCCCGTTGCGGCTCCTGGCCGGGCGCGGGCCGGGGCGGCATGCCCATTTGCACCAGACACATCCGGCAATTTCCGGGCGAGCTGAGCTTCGGGTGATAACAATAATGAGGGACGGTGATTCGCGCCTGGCGGCAAGCTTCGATCATCCGTGTGCCTTTGGGAAATTGGTGCCAGACGCCGTCAATCTGGACGTTGACCATGCCAATTGCGGCAGCAAGGTCTTTGGGCAGGTTCATTTCCGCGGTCGCCGAAGGTGTGTCGCTCATGGCTAAATAAGAGCGCCGGACCCTGGTGCAAGAACGGTCCGGCGATGCTCGCGCGGGAATATGTCCAGCCAGTGCGGACCCGGCAAGCGTGCTTTGTGAAAAGTTTCACAAGCGCGGGTGCGAGTTTCCCGAGCACTGCCTTTTGATTCGCCACGGCTGCGACTCTGGCTAGTTTCCCGCCAGTGCCAGCGCCTGGAAATCCACCGCAGAAGACCCGGCTGCGGGTTTTGCTGCTGCTGTTAGCCAGCGGCGGGCTGCTGCTCAATGCCCTGTTGCTCTATTGGAAACTCACCGATCCATCCGCGGAAATCGTCGGCTGCGGCGGGGGAGGGGGGTGCAACGAGGTGCTGGCATCGCGCTGGTCGCAGGTTTTTGGCCTGCCCATCCCGGTTCTGGGTATCCTCGTTTACGGCTTGTTAGTTGCGGCGCTGGTTCTGAGGAAATCTCTCGTCGCTGCGTTCTGTTATGGGGCCATCGCCGGATCTGCGGTTTGGCTGATCATCGTGCAAGCGTTTCTGCTGCATCACTTTTGTCCCTGGTGTATGGCGGCTCACGGGGTGGGGATTCTGCTAGTCGTGCTGGCTGGGACGGCGAATCCTCGCGACGGGAAATTCCGCCAAGCTCTGCTAGCAGGACTTGCTGCGGCATTCGGGCTGGCACTTTCCCAATACTACGGCCCCGTTCCCGCCACCCACCGGATCGACGGCGCATCCGCCATTTCACCCACTGCGGGCATTCACGCCCAAGGAAACGGACGCAAGATCGCCTTCGATGAAGGCAAAAAAATTTACGACAACTCCTCCTTGCCCGGCCTGGGTTCCAGCGACGCGAAGCAGGTGTTAGTCGAGTATTTCGATTACCAATGTCCGTCCTGTCGCACGATGAGTGGTTATCTAACGGCGTTGATCGCGAAGCACCCGACCGAGATTCGCGTGCTGGTGCTGCCAGTTCCCCTAGATCATGGCTGCAACCCGGCGCTGGCCGCTGCGGACGACGGCCATCTCGGCAGTTGCGAGCTAACAAGAATCGCCCTCGCCGTGTGGCGGGTGAAACCGGCTGCCTTTCCTGCGATCCACCGCGCGTTCTTGTCAGACCCGCCGTTAGATACGGCCGCCGCCTTGTCGCTTGCCCGCGCACAGATCCCCACTGCGCAGCTTGAAGCAGCCATGCGCGAGCCGTGGATTGAGCAACTCATCGCGGCAAACATTGCCGACTGGGTCTCATTTTCCGGGAAAAACCGCCAATTGCCCAAGCTCTTAATCTCCGGGAAACGAATCCTGCACGGCCTGCCCTCAGGCGAAGCGGACTTCAGCCGAGTGATGGAACTCGAACTCGGGCTATAACATGCGCCCAGCGAAGTTAAGGGTTCTTTCGTGCCTTTTCGTGGCTAAATTCTGGATCAATCTAAGTCTGCGCAAGGTTGCTCCCGAAAGCGGATTGACGAATGGATCGTGAGCGGGAAAATCACGCCATGCTCCAAACCGCTATCCTCAATCCTGCGCTGCTTGATTTGTTAGCTCGCGTCCGCCACACCAACACGCTGGTCATCGCAGATTGGGCGTTTCCCTATTGGCCGGAAATCGAGACGGTCGATATTTCCCTCACGCGGGGAATCCCCACCGTGCTCGATGTGCTCGACTTACTAACACCCGTTTTCAAAATCGGGCGAATCTGGCAGGCGGATGAGTTTGTGACGTCTAACACGGAGGAGACGGTCGCCCGCTTCGCGAAATCCTTTGGGAAAATTCCGCTGACTCGCGAGGCTCATGTTGATTTCAAGAAGCGCGTGCCTCATGCGATCGGCCTGATTCGGACGGGCGACGCGACGGCGTATGGGAATCTCATTTTAGAGTCGGAGTGAGCGATGGGGCGTCGCGCGAAATAAATTTCGCAGTTCGTGGGTTATTGCAGCGGCATCACGGCGGCGGCGCGGATGAATTTCTTGGACGTGCCGGGCCATGAAATGATCTTGCTGGTGGTGCTGCCTGCGTCCGGCGCGAAGGTGCCGAGCGAGGAGTTAGTCCACACGTCGGGTGTGGCTCCGAGAGCATCGCTCGTCTCTAGCCGATAGAGTCGGGTGGCCTTAGTGGTGAAGACGACTGTGGCCAAGGTGTAGCCGCCATTGTAGGTGCTGGAGCTGATTCTAAAATAGTCGTTTATATCATTGGGCGTGGTGCCGCTGAGGTATTCGATCTGGTCGGTCGCGCCGTCTTTGTCGAAGTCAGTCGTCGCCGTCGCCATCGGTGTCGGTGAAGGTCATGGTGTCAGTGACGAGGTAGCCCGTGCCGAGATTGATCCAGCCGATGTTAGCACCATAGGCGAAACCAGAAACAAAGTAATCGCCGAGCACGATACCATTCGGCGACGAGGGTTGGTCGTGGCGGAAGTTGAGCCACCCCACATTCGCTCCTTGAAGGCCAGCATCAGGAAACCGGCCCCACCGGCGGCAGGTGAGGGGGGCGCTTCCATTGCATGAGGAGATTCGCAGCGAGGATCAGCGAGCCGCCGACGAGCAGCGTGTTAGATAGAGTTTCGTTTTCATAGCGGCTGCCGATGAAGCCACCGAGTAGGCTGGGGAGAAACAGCACAAAGATGGCGGTGAACACGGGCTCGCTGGTATAGATCAGCCCGGCTTCGGTCGCAGAGACTCGTGGCTGCCAGATGTTCATGATGAGATAGGCACCCACGGAACAGAACAGGGCAAGCGAGCCTATCAGCACGAATGCGTGGATCGAGGCGCCGGCCGTGAAGCAGCTCGTTAGAGTGGGGGCTGTTAGCAGAGTCGGCGGCAAGAGGAGTAGCGCAATGCCGAGAAACATCACGAACGTGACAGGCAGTCCGCGGTTCCCACGGCAGTGTGGGTTTTCCAGCGCGAGGATCTGGAAGGTGAAGAGGAAGGCCGCGCCGAGGGTTTCGATCTCGCCGCGTCCGAGCTGGAAGTGATCCGGCCGCAGCCCGGAGAGGATCGCCCCGCCGGTGAGGACTAACAGGGTGGAAATGATCACCCGCGTCGCCGGTCGTTTCCGCAGCCGCAGGCAGGCCCACAGCGGCAGGATGATGCAGTAAGCCTGTGTTAGAAATGCCGAGGTGGACGCTTCGGTGTAGGCGAGCGCATCCGACTGGAGTGCCATGCCGGCTCCGCCCCACAGCGCGAGGACCAGGCCTTGGCGGATCTCATCGCGGGTCGGGCGCTGCCGCCGGATGATGAATGGCAACAGCATCAACGCGGCGAGGGCGAACCGAGCCACTTGCATCCACGCGGCGAGAAATACGCTACTAACACCCGGCAAGCGGGCGCTTTGCTCAAGATGCAGCGTCTTGATCACCGGAAAACTAACGGCCCACAGGATGCACGCGAGGATGAGGAGAAATACCGGCATAGCGGGTGAGAACCTTGCGGCGTTTCAGCAGTCCGGCAAGCCGGGAGATTCGCCCGCTGGCCTTTGCCGAAAGCCCCGCCAAACTCATGCGCATGAGTGGACCGAGGCACACGAGACGGCAATTCCTCGCGGGAGCGGGAGCATGGCTCGGTGCGTCCGCGCTCGGGGTGGGGGGCGACAAGACCAGGACGATCTCCATCTTCCACACGACCGATCTCCACGGCCACATCGTGCCGACGCAGACCTACGGCGGCCAGCCCGACGTCGGTGGTTTCGCCCGCTGCGCGTCGTGCATCCGGCAGTGGCGCAAGGAAACGCCGGACTCGCTGCTGCTAGACATCGGCGACGTCTATCAGGGCACGGCCGAGAGTTTGATGAATGGCGGGAAATTGATGATCGGGCTCTTCAACCGCCTCGGCTACGACGCGTGGCCAATGACAAAAGGCCCGTCCCGTAGCCGTGTTCCGAGGTCGTCGATGGCGGCAACGTCATCGGGTGGGAGCTGATTGCTGAAGTCGGGATGGGATTCCATGGGTGATCCTAAAAAGGAAGATGGTAACCACTGATTTCACTGATTGAACTGATTTTTAGAAGGTTGGAAAGGATTAGAAGGTCACTCAAAAGGTGAGTCGAATTGCAGCTCTTTCTTTCAGTGAAATCAGTCAAAATCAGCGCAATCAGTGGTAAGTCTCGTAGCTGACACCTTTGCCA
>JAYTEI010000004.1:0-2111 GCA_043735445.1 Akkermansiaceae bacterium
CCGACGAGCTTCGGATCGGAACCTTCCGGCGCGGGCTTGCCGTCGAGGATCGCCTGCGCCATCTCGTAGGAAAGCTTGGCCCGGCTGTGGATGACGGCATCGATAAACTTGGCCTTGGTGATTTCCCCGTCGGCGGAAATTTCTAGCAGTGCGCACTTCGTTAGCCGGTCGCAATCCGGCTTGAGCGAGCAAATCCCGTTGCTCAGTTCGGTCGGCAACATCGGCAGCACGCGATCAACCAGATAGGTCGAGTTGCCGCGGTCGATTGCCTCGCTGTCCATCGGGCTGCCCGGCTTGATGTAGTGGGAAACGTCCGCAATGTGGACAGCGAGCGTCCAGCCGGTCTTGGTTTTCTCCAGCCAGATCGCGTCGTCATGGTCCTTCGCATCGGCGGGGTCGATGGTGATGACGAGCTTGTCCCGCCAATCCTTGCGGCGGGCGATTTCCGCTGCGTCGGGCTCTTCCGGCACGGCGCGGGCCTCGGCCAGCACCGCATCTGGAAACGACGTGCGCAGGCCGTAGCGGTGGATCACGGAAATGATATCGACGCCCGGATCGCCGGGCCAGCCGAGCACTTCGATGACCCGGCCGCGCGGCGTGGCATTGCGGTCCAGCCATTCCTCGAGATCGACGACGACCAATTGCCCCGGCAGCGCGGTGGTGTCGCCGATGACGTCGATTTTGCCTTCGATGGCTTTGTCGTCGCAATCGACCCAAGCGAACTTGCCCTTCTTCTGGAAAATCCCGACCAGCCGACCGGAGCGGCGGGCGAGGACTTTCTCGACTTTCCCGCGCATTTCAGCGGACGGATCCGGCGTGAATTCGCTGCGGGTGCGGAACGGGCGGGCGACTTGCTTGATGATCGAAACGAGCACCTTGTCGCCATCCAGCGAGGTGCCGACGTTGCGGCGGTCGATCATGATTCGGGAGTTGACGGTGAAGTCGATGCCGGCGGCGAGGTTGTGCTCGTCGGTGATGTCCGGGAAGAAGAACGCGTGGCCTTTCGGGTGAAATTTGAGATTGCCGGTGAGCTGGTTTTTCGGCGGGGCCGGAACCTGATAGCAGGCCTTTTTGCCCTCGTTGATGAGGCCCTCCTTGACGAGCTCGGCGAGGATATTTCTCAATTCGGTCACCCGGGTGCCGGGAAGCTTGAGGCTGCGAGCGAGCTGGGACTTGGAAAGCGGGTTACCGTTTGCAGTGCGAAGGGAATCGAGAATGGAATCCCGCAGATTTTGGCCAGCCATGGCGAAAGTTTGCCGTCTCGCGTCCCGCACCGCAACGGCAAAGGCGGCGGGAGAGGAGATTTGGATTTTTCAGCGGCTCTTGAGTCGTGACTTCCAGTAATCCGGGTGGCGGCTGGTGTGCATCACGGAGATGATTTGAACTCGCTCGCCTTCCACCAAATAAATTACCATGTAAGGAAACTTGTCGGCTTTGACCTTGCGGCACTCGTCATCAAAGCAACGTGGCAGGAAAGGATTGCTCAGGATGCGTGCGATAGTTGCTTGGATATGCGCTGCAAAGCGGTCTCCAAGCCCATCGTCCTGCTGGTCGTAATAGGCCGCAGCATCGGAGAACTCGCCTTCCGCGTCACCATTCCAGATCAAAGTCATGATGCGTTGGCGGCACGCTCTTCACGATTTTTAGCGAGCCTCGCTCGCACGTTGGCCATCACCTCGTCGTGCGGAACCATTTTCGCCGTGCCATCCTTGACCTCTTTCACACGGCGGCGGATTTCATCCTTCCACTCCGGGCTAACGTCATCTTCATCATCAAGGCTTTCTAGGAGGCGTGACGCGAGGCGCGAGCGGTCTTCCAGCGGAAGTTGCAGCGCTTCGTCTTTGACTTGCTCGTAGGAGACAGTGGTGGTGACCATGGCGAACTCATAGCATGGCGAGCCCGAATGGCGAGCTTGGTTTTCTCGTCGGATGGGCAGTGGAGTTTGATCCAAGCAGCAAGGCGGAATAAAAAGATTGCTGCGGGGGAAATACAGAACTAGGTGTTTACCATGTGAATGCGGCTGTGATTGAGGCATTGCCAGCCGTCAGAATCTCGTATTTGCTCCGCAACCGTGAAATCCAACTCAAAGCCACCTATGAAAACCCCAACAT
>JAYTEI010000005.1:0-2109 GCA_043735445.1 Akkermansiaceae bacterium
CACCGACGGCGACGGCATGAACAGTGCGCGAAAAAATTTCCACGGTGTATGCAGACCTTTTTCCACGTAGGCGGTCCGGTTGCCCCAACTGAGCGTGACTAATTTCGGCGTGCCGAAGCCCGCCGGCGGGACGAAGCCGGACTCCAGCAGCCAGTCGTAGGGGAAAACCATGCCGGTGTGCAGTTCGTCGGCGACCAGCCAGACGAGCACATCGGGACTTTTCGCCAGCGGGTCGTGAGCCGCCTTGCTAACAGCCACGCGGTGGCCGGGCGCGGGCGCGTCCGGCAGGCGGATCCCGCACGACGCCAACGCGACCGCCGCCAGGACCATCCCGGCGAGCTTGCTGATAGGCACGGGGCGCGGCATCAGGCGGGCAGGAACGAGCAAATGTATTCACAGATGCCATCGGTCACCTTGATCGTGAAGCCGCTGTTGCCGGCGACGTCGAAGGCCGAGCCCTCTTCGATCACGATGACTTCGCTGGTCCCGTCGATGGTGACCTCGCAGGCCCCGGCGATGATTTCCATGCGCTCCGGGGCGGCAGTGCCGAAATGGAATTTGCCCGGATAAATCAGGCCCAGAGTTTTCTTGGTGCCATCGGTGAAATGGACGGTGTGGGAGATGACGCGGCCGTCGAAATAAACATTGGCCTTGGCATCGACGGTGACGTTGGGGAAGGAAGTCATGGTGGAAGTTAGTGGTTAGAAGTTATTGGGTGGGAAGGCCGCTTTCTTTCCAGGATTCCCAGCCACCGGTGAGGGTGGAGGAGGAATAGCCGAACCCCGCGAGGTGGGTCGCCACCGTCCGGGCATCGGGGCAGAGTAAGTTAGTGCAGTAAATAACGATGGGTTTCTTGGCAGAGATCGCAGCTTTGATTTCCGCTTCTCGCTTCTCGATCTGGGCATCGCAGTCCGCTTTTGGCAAATTAATCGCGCCAGTGATGTGACCGAGGAAATAGAAATATCCGGGGCGGGCGTCGTAGAGCAACACATTGCCCGATTGCTGCAAGGTGAACAACTCGGTGAGTGAAATGGACGTCACCTTGCTACGTCCGTTCATTCGCACCGGTTTGGCCGTGGCAAGCGGAGTCGCGACTTTTTTCACCCGCACCTCGGCCACCGGCTGGGCACACGAGGCGAGGCCGGCGGCGAGGGCGAGCGTTAGAAGTTTAAACCGGCAAGCGGTCATTTGACGATTTCAAGAAGCTCCACGTCGAACACCAGCGTCCCGGCCGGTGCGCCTGGAGGTGCGGTATCGCCGTAAGCGAGTTTTCCTGGAATCCACAGGCGGCGCTTTTCGCCCTCGACCATCAGTTGCACGCCTTCGGTCCAGCCAGCGATGACTTGGTTCAAGGGAAACACGATTGGCTCGTTGCGAGTGATCGAGCTGTCGAAGAGTTTGCCATCGGTGGTCCAGCCGGAGTAGTGGACTTTCACTTGGTCAGTTGCCTTCGGATGGACGGTGCCGGTGCCCTTGGTGAGGACGCGCGAGGCGATGCCGGAAGCAGTTTTTTCCGCGCTCTCAGGAGCGGCGGCCACATCTTCAGGAGTCGCCGGCGGCTTGGGAGCTTGCTTGATAGAAATCAACTCGACGTCGAAAACGAGCAACCCACCGGGCCGTCCGCCACCCGGATTTTCGCCATAGGCGAGACCCGCAGGAATCCAGAAGCGGCGCTTTTCACCCTCCACCATCAGTTGCAGACCTTCGGTCCAGCCCTTGATCACGCCATTAAGCGGGAAGCTCGTCGGCTGGCCGCGTTGCACGGAACTATCAAAAAGTTTGCCGTCGGTGGTCCAGCCGGAGTAATGCACGGTGACGGTGTCCGCAGCGGCGGGGTGCTTGTCGCCCTTGCCTGCCAGAAGGACTTTCGAGGCGAGGCCGGATGCGGTTTTAGCAGCATCTGCGGGTGAGGCGGCTACGTCGGATGGGGTTTCAGGCATGGTAGGTTGGGCGTGGACGGTGGCTGAGATGGCAAGGACCAGACCGGCTGCGGTCGGGATCATGGCTCGCAAGGATTTCGTTAGGAAATTCATCCGCGGAAACTCGACGGATCGGGCAACTCTGTCAATCACGGGAATTGGCGCAGTTTCAGTAGTGCTTGGTCTGGGT
>JAYTEI010000006.1:0-10315 GCA_043735445.1 Akkermansiaceae bacterium
CGCAGGCCGTCGAGGGATGGGATGTAGAACGATGGCTTGCTCATGAAACGGAGCCTCGGCTACTTGGGTGCGAAATCCGGCACGGAAATTTCCCAGTCCTTGATGGCCGCGAAACTGCGGTCCCAGAGGTCTTTAAGCTCGGTATGAATGGCGTCAGCCTGGGCGGGGGCGACCTCCGGCTGGTGTTCCAGCCCGGCGAGCCGGTCGGTTAGGGCGACGCAGCCGAAGTAAGAAATCATCCCGCGGAAGGCATGGACACGGGATCTGAAATCCGCGGAATTTCCCGCGTGGATGGAGACACGGATGCCCTCGAGATGGTCGGGAATGTCGCGGAGGACATCGTCGAGAAGGTCGAGATAGTCGTCGTAGCCGATGGCGGTGAAGGACTCCAGTTGGTCAAGGTCGAGAAGAGGCGCTTGCATGTTAGAAATGGCGGGAGATTCAGGGGGGCGATGAGGTGGTGTCGCCGATGGTGGAGAACATTTCCCGGAGGCGGACCAGGTTGATGGGTTTGGACAGATAGTTGTCCATGCCGGCGGCGGCGGCGGCATCGCGGTCTTCCTGAAAGACGTTGGCGGTGAGCGCGACGATGTAAGGACGTTTCGCGAGGTCGAGCCCGCGGATGGCGCGGCTGGCGGCGAGTCCGTCCATGACGGGCATTTGGAGATCGAGGAAAATCACGTCGTAGGAATTCGCGCGGACCGCGTCGGCCGCCTGCTGGCCGTCGTCCACGATGTGCGGCTCGATGCCGAGGCGGCGGAGCAGCAGGCGGATGACTTTCTGGTTGTTGGGATTGTCCTCGGCGACGAGGATCTTGAGATCGCCGAGGCTAACGGGTTCTGACGAGTCGGGCGGCCTTGAGGACGGGGTGGTTGCGGAGACGGTTCCCGGGAACAGGCGGGTGAGGATTCCGTGGAGATTGGAAGGCCAGATGGGTTTGGAGCCCACCTCGTCGAAGAGCGTGCGGATTTCCGCCGGATAGTTGCTTTCCGAACTCAGGAGGCTGAAGCGGGTGTTTCGGGCATCTGGCAGGGTGCGGAAATAACGGGTCATTTCGACGCCGTCCATGTCCTCCATGTGGTGGTCCGTGATGACCAAGTCGTAAGGGCCGGAACGAGTCCAGCACTGGATGGCCAGGGCGGCGCTCGCGGCGGTGTGGCAGGAGACGCCCCAACCGGCGAGGGTTTCCTCGAGGATGCGGCGGTTGAGCTCGTTGTCATCCACGACGAGGATCTTGAGCGGCTCGCCGTTGGGGAGTTTGGAGACGGCCGGTGGCGGCAGATTGTCGGTTAGGGCGGGCTGGAGGAGGAACGATGCGCTGAAGGTGGAGCCCTGACCGTGGGCGCTGCGGACGGTGATGTCTCCGCCCATTTGCTCGGCAAGCCGCTTGCTGATGGCGAGGCCAAGCCCCGAACCGCCGAAGCGGCGGGTGGTGGACGAGTCCTCCTGGACGAACGGGCGGAAGAGTTTCCCGATCGCCTCCGGGGCGATGCCGATGCCGGAATCGGTGACATCGAGGGTGAGCTTCCATTGACCGTCGGCAAGGGGCTGGCCGTCCACGGTCAGGCTGACGAAGCCGGCGGGGGTGAATTTCACCGCGTTGCCGAGCAGGTTGACGAGGATCTGGCGGATCCGGGCGCGGTCGCCCACGAGCATGGCGGGGAGCTGCGGGGCGATCCGGCCGATGAGTTCGATTTGTTTTCCCGCCGCGCCAAGGCGGATCACATCGAAGGCCTCGCGGCAGAGGTCGGATAGCGGAAACGGCGAGGAGTCGAGGTCGATCGTGCCGCTTTCGATGCGGGAGTAGTCGAGGATGTCGTTGATGAGTTCGAGCAGGAAATTGCTGGAGTTGAGGATGGTCTCGGCGAAGTCTTTTTGCTGGGTGTTGAGCGGGGTGGTTTCGAGCAGCGAGGCCATGCCGATGACCGCGTTGAGCGGGGTGCGGATTTCATGGCTCATGGTGGCGAGGAAGGTGCTCTTGGCGAGGTTGGCCTTGTCTGCGGCGCGGGCGGCGCTGTGGGCTTCATCGCGGGCGAGGACCAGGGCATCGGATTCGATTTGGGCGACCTGGCGGAGGCCGATGTTGGTGGCCGCGGAACGGAGGATGGAAATCTCCCAACTGGCCCAGACGCGGTCTTCGTGGCAGGAAACGAAGCTCAGGAAACCCCAAAGCTGGTCGCCGGTGAGGATCGGGACGACGATCAGCGAGCGGACCCCTTGGGCGAGAAGCGGGGCTTGTTCCGGCAGCGGGAAGGAACTCACGAGGCCGTGGATTTCCCGGCCTGCCGCCATTTCGCGGTGCCAGCGGTCGAAGACTGAGTCTTCAAACGGGAGGTTCTGGAAATCATCCCGTTGGATTTGCGGCGCGGAACCGCCCGCATTCCAAGTGGCGATCTGGCTCATGTCTCTGGTCCCGCCAGCGTGGCGGGGGTGCACGTGAAACAGGTGGCAGCGGTCCACATTGGCGGCCGTGCCGAGGGCGGCGAGGATTCCGCCCCAGACCGAGGGCTCGATGCGCCTGGACAGGAGCGTGTTGTTGATCGAACCGACGGCTTCGAGGAGATTGCTGGAGCGGCGGGTCTGGGTGATGTCGCGCTCGAGGGCCATGAAGCCGGTGAGGTCGCCGTGTGCGTCAACGAGCGGCTGGCACTCGATGTGGACAAGATACGCGCGGCCGCTTTTGGCGTAGTTGAGGATTTCAGTTTCGAAGCCCTTGCCGGCTTTCATTTGATCCCGCATGTGGCTCTTCGCGAGGTCGCTCTCGCCATGCCGTTGGAGGATGCTGCCGGGGGTTTTTCCGATGACGTCATCCTTGCCGTAGCCGCTGATTTTGGTGAAGCCTTCGTTGACCCACTCGATGCGGCCGACGGCATCGGTGATGACCACGGCGTTGTCGGTGCGCTTGGCGACGAGCGCGAGGCGATTGGCCTCGGCCCGGCTGCGCAGGAGATCCTGCTCGGCTTCCTTGGCGGCGGTGAGATCGACGACGGCGAGGATCGAGCCCGAGTCGATTTGGGATTCGGAAAGCCGGGCGCGGAAGACTTGGACGGGAATCGACGAGCGATCCAGACAGGTGAGAACGGCTTCGAATCCATCGCCGGCGGTGGCCGTGGAATCCACGTTGGCGATCAGGGAATCAAGCGGCTTGCCGACGAGCGATTCCGTCGCGCCGCGGGCAAGGCGGATGAAGGCGGGGTTGGCGTAGGAAATGATCCCATCCTCGCCGATGACGGCGAGGCCGTTGGGGACGGACTCCATGACGTGTTGGGCGAACCGCCGTTGCTTGTCGATTTCCAGGCGCGCCCGCTGGCGTTCGTCGATGTTGATGATGGTGCCGACGAGCCGGGTGGCTGATTGATCCTTGTCGAAATGAGACTGGATGAGCCGTCCCCGGAGCATGAACCAAACCCAGCGGCCGCCGGCCACTTTGATCCGGATTTCGGCTTCGGAGGAGGATTCGGTCCGGGCTGCGGTCGGGTTGGTTTTGGGGCGGACGAGATTGAAGAGCTGGTAGCGATCCTCGGGATGGATGTGCAGCCAGACCTTGCGGAAGGATGGACCGGCGCGGGTAGTGCGCCAGCCGAGGGTGGTGAGGATGCGATGGCTGATGTTGAGCTTGAAGGGGTTCGTGAAACATTCCCAAGTGTCGAATTCGGCGGCGATCATCGCGTCGGAAAGTCGCTCCGAGAGACTCTCGACCCGCAGGGTGGTCTCGATGGCGGAGAGGTGGAAACCGAACAGGGCGATGAGCAGCAAGGCCACGGAACAGGTGACGCCCATGGCGGCGAAGCGCCGGGCGGCGAGCGGCTGCAGCCAGGTGGTGACGGGATAGTCCACTCCCAACACCGCAACGACGTTCTGGTTCGCATCGAGAATCGGCACCGCCGCGGCGAACCAGACGCCCCACTCGTCGCGGTCCGGGCCGTTGAAGGTCGAGTTGCCCGCGAGCTCGGGTTTCCATTTTTCCGGGTAGTCTTTGACGGGCTCGCCGGGCGGGGAAAAGTCATCCTCGTTGGCCGGGTCTTCCGCGTCCACGAGGAAGACGAGCCGCCCGTCGCGCATGCCCAGCAGGTAGGTGAAACGGTTGCCGGGCAGAGCCTTGCGGATATCAAGGAGCTTGGAGCGCAGTCCGGTGAAAGTTTTGCCATGGACTTCCGCCGGGTCGCCTTGGATTAGCCGGACTTCCTGGGGGTCGATGTTGTTGGCACCGAGGTGGAGGGCGCTGAGGAGCGTGGTGATCTGCTCCTGTTTGGCTTGGTTGCCCAGCCAGTGGGCGAGCCACGCGCCGTTGGTGACGGTGAAGATTGCCGCCACCAGAATGACGGTGGTGCCGATCCTCCGGCGGCGCAGCAGGTTGCGGGTGAGCTCGGCGCGATTGGACTGATAGATGGTTTCCCAAAGGATGGTGCAAAACGCGATGCTGCACAGCGTCGCGAGGATCAGCCCGCCGAGGAAGACGATCCTTGCGTGGGAAAATCCCTGTCCTTCCACGTCATAGCAGATTTGCACGGCATCCGGGACCAGGCAGATCGAGGCGGTGATCGCGAGCACGAGGGCGGTGACGAGGCGCGGGGCGGATCGCTTGGTCCGGTCGAGCGCCTTGGCGATGGTGGCGAACCGCCAACCGCCGGCGAACGCCACCGCGACCAGCGGCCCGCTGAACCAATAAGAACGGAGATCGCTCGCGCCGGCCACGAACGTGAAAACAAACAGAGCGAACATCGACGCCCATTTCAGGATGAATCCCACCCGGTGGCCTTGGACCAGCGGCGACAGGCAGAAACCCAACAGGGATGTGGCGAACACCGCTCCGAGCAAGGCCCTGAGGAGCGTCATCCCGTCCCCAAGGCCGAGGGCGAAAATTAGAATGCCCGACCATATTTGGAGTCCGAGCGCAACCAGTGCGACGGCGAGAAACGGCGAGCGGAAAGGTTCGCGTCCCTCGCGAAACAGGATGCGACAGCCGCCCGCGGCGGCCAGCAGGAACAATCCGGTTAAGAAGATGAGGTAATCCATGGAACAAGGACGGTCGAGGCGGCCGGGTGGTGGAACCGACATTTCTCGTTTGATTTCGATACCACGGCGAGGTTTATAATCACCATTCGTCACAGGATCGAACAAAATCCTCAGGATTTGCGGCGGTGTGGGAATTTTGAAATGGTGCCGCCGATGGGCTAGGTGCCGCTCCCCAGTGAAGGTTCCTGTTGGCTGGTTCTGGACCGAGGGATGCTGGGGAGACGAGCGAGCCTTCTGAATGAGATTGCAGCACATGCCCATGCAGCGCGGGACGCGGTTGATACGGACAAGCGCCAATGTGGTTTCAGCAGCCCTCAAGTTGCGTGTAGATTTTCCCGGGAATGGCTCAGACCGCCCGCATCACTATGCGACGTGGAGGTGAGGTCCGGTCAGACGGTTCCGATGTCCGTGCAACTCTTCCCCGGGCTTGTAGGGATCGTCCCAAGGTCCGGGCGAGCCGCCCCCATGCCCGGACCGGGCGCCCCTAGGTCGGTGCGAGTTTCGCCCGAGGTTTATACCGGACGTGCCAAGGGTGGTGTGAGTGTCGCAATGGGTGGCTGCGGATTGGAGCAATTAAGCTCCATTTCATTTTAATCACCAACAAGTTGTGAATGCATATAGTCTAGTAGATTTAGTCCTTCCAAAAAGCATCAATGCTGTCAGCTACTATCAAAAGGTCGGGAAAAGCGCCTCCCACATTGAGCGTGCGGCGAAGAAAGCAGAAGCTGCCCCACCGGCACCTCCCGCTGTCTGATTTTTCCGTTGCATGAACGACCGGCGGCTCTTTTGGCAAGGGGCTGCTGGGCCGACAGGCCTAGTTTGTGATTGCAAGAGACAATCGCCCGTCCCAACACTCCCGGCGTGGCAACCGTGAAAAAAGCTTCCCATTCCGAGAAACCGGCGGCTTCCAAGCGTGTCGTGGAGGTGGATTTTTCGAGTGCTCCAAAGGAGTTTCTGTATTTCAACTGCCATCAGGTCCAAAAATCCGGTGAATTCATCACGGTGATGCTCGGATTCGCCGATCCCGCCGGCCCCATGCGGGCGGTTTTCCGGGGTATTATCTGGAATCACGATTTGGCACCCCAAACTTTAGATCTCCAAAAATACATCGAAAAAATCGGAGCCCCGAATCCGGAGGAAGCCAAAGGCACACTGAGTTCTTCCAATTTCTCCACTTCGCCGGTTCCCTTTAATCAGATCGGCTGCGCTTCACGAGGCGGTTGGGGGGAAATATCGATCCGGCAGTTTTCTCACAAGGCTGCGATCGATTTGAAGCATCCGACTGCCGAGTCGAATACCGTGACAGGTGTCACTCACGGCATTTACGTTTCAGATACCGATACCCACAAGCGCTTGATTTACGATCTGATCATCAACTCGGGACCACCATGAAGACCGCCTCGTCCATGCGTAACAAAGCCTTCAAGGTGGCGGCTACCGGCGCAACGCTTGCCGTGGCTCAAGCCTCCCTCATGCACGAAATGGGGAATCAAATTCTCGATGAAGTCGAATCACAGGCGGTGGTTTCGTCGCCGGTGAAGTTTTCCTCAGCTCCGGTGGAGGCTACTACACAGACGAATGCAATTGTCTTCGATAGCGATACCGACTGGGATGATTCCGCCAAAGAGCGATTCAATGATCTCTCCCGAAAATTCGCGCTCGGCCGCTTGACTCAAGCTCAAGCGAAGGAATATCAGAATCTCAAGATCTTGCGCCGCCGGGAGAATCCTTCGAGATCCTTCGAACAGATCAAATCGGACATTGAGCTTCATCGGGCGGTGCAGGCCGCCATCGCCGGACTCCAGCAATTGATCGACCATGGCACACGCACCTTCCGAGCCGAGACTTGAACGCCGGAAGGCCGTTGCCGCCCAGTATCCAAGAACCAAATATCGGCAGGCTCTGCCGTCGCTTCTTCTGGAGACCGGCGACCGCTGCGGTTACTCGCTCCAGCATGTTCTCGATCTCGGTCGCAAGTCGATGGAGCTGGATCATTTCAATCCGACGCTCCGGCACCCGTTCCGCAACCGCCACGGGAATCTGATCTCCGCCAGCAGGCATTGCAACGGTGCGAAGTCCGATACGTGGTACTCACCCGAGGATCGCAAGGCCGGACTCTACCTCATCAATCCGTATGAGGAGGCGGACTACGGCACTCACATTGCAGAGGACCGGGCCACCGGCATCTTGGTCGGCAAAACGATCGCTGGAAGATGGCATATCGAAATCCTCGACCTCAACGCCGATCATCTCGTCACCAAACGACTGGACCGCACCAAGCTAATAAATACCTTCCTCGCTGCGGCTATGGCATCCGGCACTGATTGCACGAACGAACTGCTTCGTGCTGTCCTCGCCAAACTGGAAGAGGCTCAAGCCAGCATGCTCCCCGTGATGATTCCGGAGTTGCCCGCAGCATGAGCATGGGCTGATTTGAAATTCCACTCATTCTACAAATTGAGTGCCGGTAGCCCATCCACCACCTTCATCGTCTCCAGCCCCACCGTAACCACCCGCAGGAACAGCTCCAGCGGATACTTGGGGTTGCCCATGGTTTCGGTGGCCCAGAGGTTGGCGTCGTTGGTGATGCCGAACTTCATCTTGGTGACCCTGTAGCGGCGATCACCGGTCGCCGCGTCAGCCATCTTCCCCTCTTCCACCACCACACCCGGATGACACGCCACCGTCTCATACTCCAAATGCCAATGCGCCAGCTCCCGCCCGGCTTGGGAGAACGCGCGGAAATCCGCATACGTCTTCACCGCGGGGATGCGCGGGAGTTCCTTGCTCGTGTCTCGGCCCATCCGGTGTTTAGTGTAGCGGTCGATAACACAGCCGGGTTCGTCGGGTAGTGAGATCCTGTGGTTCGAAAGAACGATTCGTGGGATTTCCATTGCTCCAATTTCCTATATCAAAATGTTTATTTCGTGACTGTGTTTTCGAACAGGTCTGTTCCCACAGCACTTTCCGGCCATGATTCCATAAGGAGTTTTGTAAATGCAGTGTTCTTTAACGCGGAATCTTCATTGCCACCTCTTTCTGAAATGAATTTGGTTCGCATGGCGACGAAGTGTTCAACGGCTTTCGAATAGTATTTTTCGGACGAAATGCGGAGAAGCCCCACTAGATCACGGATTGCATCTGGAGAGGGATCTTTACCAGCCTGCTCAATGATTCGAGTGCTGAGCACTTTTAAATCAGCCTGGTAAATTAGCCATGCAAGAAAGTAAGTCCCCTTGCGAAGCTCTCCTTTGAGTCCTTTGTCTTTCGCTGCAGCGATTCTTTCCTTACACGATTCACGGATAGCCCAAGCAGTGAAGATTTCTAAAGCACGGATCCTGGCGTTGGAGTCGGGTGAGAAATCCTTTTCAATCGCCTTGGCTGCATCCTCATAATCATCATCAGCGGCATCGCCCTGAAGATTGAAGACACGGAAATACTCCTTATCACGCCCAAACAGCTCGCGGATACTGAGCGAGTTTCTGAGTTTCGTGGGTTGACCCTCGATGACGCCTAGATAGGACATGGCGGCATCCTCTTTCGATAATACATGGCTGTATCCCACCCCCGGGAGATCCTCCCCAGTTTTTCGTTCATAGCCTACCCCATACTCCGCGTAGAGACGTTGAAGCGCGATTTGAATTGGATCATTGGCGACCAAGTCTTGTGGGCGAATTGCATTCTGGGAATTTGTGGCAATGATGAGTGCATCCAGAAATTCACGGTTGGCTGGATCAATTTCATAGATCCGGACCATGACGTTGGAATTTCCTTGGAACTTATCCTTTAATTCCTTCGAATATTTGGCGTGATACAGCGCGTTGACCGTCTGACAACCGTTGATAATTTGCATGTTCGATAAGCGGATACGCATCTTACCACCACTTCTTGAACCATCAACGATTACCTGATCGGCAGTGATACTGACTCCATTATTCATAAATCCGAACCAAGAACTATGATCACTTGTCACTGTGCTGATGATCCGCCTATTTACCTCTTTTCCCGCACCAAGAAAATAGCGCACGTTGAGTTCGAACAGTTCGTTGTTGCTGTATCGGTCCACTAAACGGGTGAACTGATTGACGTTGGCAAATCCAACCAGAACCTTGATCGGCATGCCATTCGGATTCTGCCCGATATCGTGAAGCATATAGGGTTCAGGTGAGCGCTCAGTGCTGATCTCGAGTGTCTCCTCGATGATAGGCACACGTCCTTGCGTGATTAGATTATAAAAATCGATGGCACCATAAGCTTCGAATGTGAATCCATAAGTTTGGCGGTCTGCCGCGAAATACTGCCGGATTTCATCGACTTTCGACGCGTCTGTGTGACTGACGTTTTGACCATTTACGATATAGTAACATTGAATCTTGACGCGTTTAGCGCGCCGGTTTGCTGAGCGGGCGTCCTCGACTGCCTTACGAACTTCCGCAAAGGCTTCGAGGGTTTTTTCGTCTTGAAGGTCCGAACGCAGGAATACCCGGTTCATCCGATCTACAAATGAATAAAGCTCCCTTGTGGAAACTCCGCCTTTGAAAGCGTCCGAATATTTAAACTGAAAAAGTTTCAATTCAATCTCATTGCCTTGGTCTAGGATCAGATAAGCATCGAGCAGCTCCTCTTGTTTGCCCGTTATGTGATGATCAGTGAATATTAGCCGCTCAAGGAGCTCATCATCTTGGAGGAAGGTGAGGAGCTGGACGGCAAGGTAATCGTAGAGACGTTTGTAATCGCTACGTTTGAAGGCCCACGAAGGATTACGGTCTGCCAAGCGCTCCATCCGGCGCTTGAGAACGGAGATATGTTCAGCGGTGATTTGTGCGTTCTTTTTCATTGGAATGGAGATGGATCTAGTGTGTCGCAACAAAGGCTGTCGAACTTGAACCGACTGCGAC
The DNA here is from genome assembly GCA_043735445.1 of Akkermansiaceae bacterium. Classification (GTDB taxonomy): domain Bacteria; phylum Verrucomicrobiota; class Verrucomicrobiia; order Verrucomicrobiales; family Akkermansiaceae; genus Luteolibacter. The sequence goes on from JAYTEI010000006.1 coordinate 9,915, forward strand.
GCACGTTGAGAATCTGGGATTTTGTGTTCTTTTCCACAAGGAGGAAGGTAGAGAGGAGCTGCTCGAGTAATTCGATGGTTAGGCCTTAAAGGCGAGAATGGCAGATGGGAAGACGACGCTCATGTGCTGGGCGTCGCGGCGCTTTTTCATTTCCACGGCGAGGCGTTTGGCATCGGTGGTGGCGGGGTAGCGGAGCTCGTGGGCGAAGGTCTCGACTATGTCCTCGTCCTTGTTGCGCTTTTTCCCGACCTCGACATCGGAGCAGACGGCGAAGGAGTGGAGCGGGATGGCGCTTTCCTGGGTCCACTCGGTGAGAGTCTGGGAAAGCAGGTTCAGGCTGGGGACGAGGAACAGGACGCGCTTGTCCTTGCCGGCGACATCCTCGGCGATCTTGAGGCTGG
>JAYTEI010000007.1:0-4744 GCA_043735445.1 Akkermansiaceae bacterium
TGTTTGTCGATAGGGCCGTAAACCATGTTACTCGTCGCTTCATCGAGCACATCCTCGGGTGACATCCCATAGACTTCCGAAGTGGACGGAAAAATCAGCCGCTTCTTATACTTTACGCACTTGCGAGCAATCTCAAGATTGGCCTCGAAATCTAACTCGAACACCCCGATCGGGTTCTTTACATACTGTGCCGGGTTAGCGATGGCGACGAGCGGGATGACGACATCGCATTTTTTAATATGATACTCGATCCACTCGCGGTTGATGGTGATGTCGCCCTCGACGAAGGTGAAACGATCGTGGTCTAGCAGGTGAGTGAGTTTGTGGTCGCCCACGTCCATGCCGAAGACTTCCCAATCTTTCTGGCCGAGGATCGTGTCGATCAGGCTGCTGCCGATGAAGCCATTGGCTCCGAGGATAAGAACTTTAAGCGGATTTTGTGACATGGACTTGGTGCGTTAGAGTATAGAACCGACCTCAAGCGCGGGGGCGGGAACGCCGCGCCATTCGGCGCGGGTGAGCTGGAGTGCGGCATCGCCAGTGGCGACGACGAGTGGATCGAGTGAGAGGATTTCCCCGGGTGAGTAGGAAGACACAGGCGAGACGCCTGTGCCCCTTTCTCTTTCTTCGGCCCACCAGACCATGAGCCGTGCCCCGCCGAAATCGGTGAAGGCTCCCGGATAGGGATCGGTCACGGCGCGGATCAGGTTAAAGATTTCCGTGGACGAGCGCGACCAGTCGATTAGGCCATCTTCGGGGGTGCGGCCGCCGAAGTAAGTGGCCTCGGATTCGAGTTGCGCGAGCTCGATGGTCGAGCCTGTTAGCAAGTCGTTCATCTGGCGGGCGAGGATCGTGCGGGCGCAGGGCATCACCTTGCGGAACGCTTGCTCGGCCGTGTCCTGCGGGGAAATTTCTACAGCTTCTTGATCGATGATCGCCCCGGCATCGGCGCGTTTCACCATCCTGTGAAGTGTCATGCCGATGCGTGGTTCGCCGTGGAGGACCGCCCAGTTGATCGGCGCGCGGCCACGGTATTTTGGCAGCAGCGAGCCATGCATGTTGTAAGCACCTAACGCCGGAAGTTTCAGAATCGGCTCGCCGATCATGTGCCGGTAGTAAACTGATAGAATCAAGTCCGGCTTCATCGCCGCGATCTTCGCAATCCATTCCGGGGTGTTCACGGACTCCGGTGTGTAAACAGGAATGCCGTGTTCCTTGGCGGCAATAGCGGGCGTCTTGAACCAGATTTTTTCATCGGGATGATCCTCATGGGTGATCAGGCCGATGACATTGTCACCGCGGTCTAGCAGCAGATCGAGGCAAGTGTAGCCGACCTCGCTGTAGCCGAAAAATAAGATGCGTGGCGGACTCATTCGCGGGTTTCTAAAATGTGGTGAACGTGGTAGCGAGCGCGATTTCTAACGACCTGATAAGTCCGGCCCATGTATTCACCGATCAGGCCGATGCCGACCATGCAGACGCTGATGAGGAAAAACAAAATTCCAAACAAGGTGAAAATCCCGCCTTCTTCCGGGCCGATGTATAGCCGCCGAATGCCAAGGACAATCACCATCAGGAACGAGCAACCCGAGCAGAGCATCGCGAAAATCGTGAAGAGCTGGAGCGGCGCGGTGGTGAAATAAGTGATGAGATCGAAGTTGAGCCGGATGAGTTTATAGACTGAATAGTTAGAAGCACCGGAGTGGCGTTCCTCGTGGGCGACGGGGATTTCAGTCGGCCGTTGCGCGAGGCTGTAGGCCAGCGCGGGAATGAAGGTATTGACCGCGCCGCTGCGGACGATGCCATCGACCACGGCCCGCGAGTAGGCGCGGAGCATGCAGCCCTGGTCGGTCATTTCGATGTTAGTCATGTGGCGGCGCACCCAGTTGACGAGTTTCGAAATGTAGCGGCGGAAGGCGCTGTCCTGGCGGTTTTGGCGCGCCCCGCCGACGCAGTCGTAGCCTTCGCCGGTTTTGGCTAACAGCGCGGGGATTTCCTCGGGCGGATTTTGCAAATCGGCGTCGAGCGTGATGATGACCTCGCCACGGACTCGCTCGAAGGCTGCCATGATCGCCATGTGCTGGCCATAGTTTGCGTTGAACTCGATGACCCGCGTCACATCGGGTCGAGCCGCGTGCTGTGCGGCTAACAACTCGCTCGATTGGTCGGCGCTGCCGTCGTTGGTGAAGATGATTTCATAACTGCGGCCCAGCGCATCAAGGACCGGATAGAGCCGGGCAAACAGCGTGGGCAGATTTCCTTGCTCGTTGAAAACAGGGATCACCACCGAGAGGCGCAGGGTTGCGGCGGTGCTCATGCTTGGAGGACGTGGATGAGGGCATCGACCACCCGGTTGACATCGTCGGCGGTCATGGTGGGGAACAGCGGAAGCGTTAGAATGGTCCGCCCGGCGCGCTCGGCGTGCGGGAAATCTCCGGCTTTCCAACCGAGGGCGCGGTAGAGCGTGAAGAGGTGGATCGCCGGATAGTGGACGCCGGTGCCGATGCCCAGCGCGCTCAATTTTTCCATGATCTCCGCGCGGCTGCGACTGCCATCAGGCAGCATCACCTGGAACATGTGCCAGTTGCTTTGGGTGAAATCCGCGACCGGCAGACCGAGGCCGAGCGCGTGGATTTCCGGGCCGCCGAGCAGTTTGAAATACTCCCGCGCATGATCGCGGCGTAACCGGGTAAACTCCTCCAACCGGGCGAGCTGGCCGAGTCCCAGACGCGCGGCAACGTCGGTTAGGTTGGATTTGCCACCGAGGATTTCCACGTCCATGGCATCCACGCCGGAGCGCACCACGCCTTGTAGCCGGTATTGCTCCGCCAGCTTGGCTTCGTTCTCATTCGTCATCACCAGGCAGCCGCCTTCGATCGACGTTAGATTCTTATTCGGGTGAAAGCTGAAGGAAACGAGATCGCCGGTCGAGCCGATGAGTTTGCCCTGCCACGAACTGCCCAGCGATTGCGCGGCATCCTCGATCACGCGCAGGCCAAGGCGGCCGGCGATTTGATAGAGCCGGTCGCGGTCCACTGGCAGGCCCGCCAGATCCACCGGCATGATCGCCTTGGTCGCGGGGGTGATCGCGGCTTCGATGGCATCCAGATCGATGTTGCGGGTGACCGGATCGATATCGACGAAGACCGGCCGTGCACCCACCGTTAGGATCACGTTGCTGGTGGCGACCCACGACAGCGGGGTGGTGATCACCTCGTCTCCTGGGCCGACGCCAGCGAGGCGCAGCGCGATTTCAAGTGCCGCTGTGCCGGAGTTGAAGACCCGCACCGGGCGCCCGCCGAAGAGCGCCGAGAGTTTCGCTTCGAATTCTTTCACCTGCGGCCCGGACGTGATCCAACCGGAGCGCAAGACCTCGCCCACGCCGGCGATGGTCTCCTCATCGATGGTCGGGCGGGTGAATGGCAGAAAGGGTAACATGTTAGTTAGAGGCAGGGCTTTTGGCGACGAGGATGAAGCCGTCCGACTGCGAGAGGACATCGAAGGTAAGGCCAGATTTCGAGAACCACTTGTCATACGCTCTGCGGCGCACCACCGCGTAGGCAGCTCCGGGTTTCGCCCATTCTTCGGGAAATGCCTCAGTCGTCATGAACCGTGCGGACGTTAGTTCCGGCTCCGCCTCGATTCCATATTCGAGCTCGCCCTGGTATTCGACCACGCTAACAAGCCGGTTCAGATAGACTGGCAAATCTTGGTTGTAGTAGTTGACGCAGTAAACGCGGTCGTCGGGCTTGAGCAACGGCTTGAGGATCATCGCGAATTTCTTAGTGGAAGTTTTTTCAAATGAACCACCGCCGAAGCTGACGGCGAGCAGCAGCGCCGCGCTGGAAATCGCGACCGCGCCGATCATGAGTCGTGGCTGGTTGCGGCGCAAGCCAAGGAATGTCGCCACCGCCCCGAGCAGCATCGCGCCGCCGAAGGTGAGCCGCAGCATCGGTAGATAGGCATTTAAATCCGGTTGGCCGGGGATGTTAGGCGCGACCATTGCGGCCACCACCACCACCAGCGCCGTCACGATGAAGGCCCAGGCTCCTTTACGAAATTTATCCATCGGCAGCCCCAGCCACACCCCGGAGATGGATCGCCCGATGAATACCGCCATCGCCGGAAACACCGGTAAAATATAGGGAATAAGCTTCGACTGGGACTTCGAGAAAAATGCCACGATGAATACCACCCAGATTAGGAAAAACCATGCCTCGCTGTTTTGGTGGCGGGCTTTCCAGCCACCGGCGAGCGACTCGCACATGGCTTGGCGGGTGAAATAGACCCACGGAAACAAGCCGACGAGGAAGATCGGCAGGAAGAACCACCACGGCTCATAGCGGCCATGGATGCGGGTGGTGAAGCGCAGCCAGTGTTCGTGATAGAAGTAGAAGTTGAGGAAATCTGGATTCGCCCGCGCTGCGTAAATGTGCCACGGCGCGGCGATCGCTAACAGAAGGATGGTCCCCACTAGCGGATAGAACGGCCATAATGCCCGCCAGCGGTTCAGTAACAAAACCCACAGAAAAATCACCGCCCCCGGCAAGGCGATCCCGATCAGTCCCTTTGATAGAGTGGCCAGTGCCATGAACGCGTAGAACGCCATAAACAGCCCGAAGCGCTTGCGACCTCGCGGCTCCCGCACCGCAAGAATGAAAGTAAACAATGCGCCGCTGATCGTCACTGCCACCGCCATGTCCAGCAACATGATTTGGCTGAAGATATAATACATCAGCGTGGT
>JAYTEI010000008.1:0-10267 GCA_043735445.1 Akkermansiaceae bacterium
TGCAGAAATGGCGTGCGCTTAATCTGGTTGGTGCGGAAAAGCCCGCGCAACAGATCGCAAGGCAGGCCAGCAACCCGTAAGACAAATCTTTAACCATCAGGCACTACAAAACGGCTTCTCAAGAAATCATCAACGAGCCATGTCGATTTCAGCCCCAAAAACGCCCAATTCAAGCTGAAAATAGGTGAGTTTTGTTAGGCTTTGAGAAACTTGGGTTAGATCCCATCATCGTATCCAGATACGACGATTTGATTCTTGAAATCACCCACGCTGTGCCTAGCTTCCCGTCATGCAGCAGGCCGATCCCACACTCGAACTCCAACGCGCTCTATCCGAACGAATCCTCGTTCTCGACGGAGCCATGGGGACCACCATCCGAGGCTACGACCTCACCGAAGCGGATGCGCGGGGCGAGCGCTATGCCGACAACGAAAAGGATCTGCTCAACAACGGCGATATCCTTTCCATCACTCGGCCCGATGTCATTGGCGATATCCATAAGCGTTTCTACGACGCCGGTTCGGACATCTGCGAGACCAACACGTTTTCCGCCACCGGCATCGCGCAGAGTGAATTCTTCATCGAAGACCCGCGCGAAAAAGGTGGCCGCAAGGATCCTGAGTTTTTCCAAAAAATCTTGGATAACAATTTTCTCAACGACCTCGCTTGGGAGATGAATGTCGAGTCCTCGCGGCTCTGCAGGAAATGGGCGGACAACATCGGCAGCGACACCGGGCGCAAGCGCTACGTCGCCGGTGCCATCGGCCCGCTGACCGTTTCTCTAACAAACTCACCGGATGCCAACGATTCTGGCTTCCGGGTGGTGACCTTCGATCAAGTGCTCGCCGCCTACAAACATCAGATCCGCGGCCTCATCGAAGGCGGTTGTGACATCCTGATGGTCGAGACGATTTTCGATTCGCTCAATGCCAAAGCCGCGGTCGTCGGCATTCAAGAAGTCTTCGCAGAAGACGGCCATCACCTGCCGGTGATCATCTCCGCCGCCGTTGGACTCGGTGGGGAAACTATGATTTCCGCGCAAAAAGTCGAGGCGTTGTGGAATGCCTTTGCCCACGTCAAGCCATTGGCTATCGGCCTAAATTGCTCGCTCGGTCCCGACCTGATGCGTCCGCACCTCGAAGAACTATCTGATTGTGCCGCCACCTGTATTTCCTGTTATCCGAATGCCGGCTTGCCCAATCCACTCGCGCCCACCGGCTTCGATCTGGAGCCGCAACACATGTATGACTACATGGCGGAGTTCGCCAAAGCCGGCTTGCTCAATCTAGCAGGCGGCTGCTGCGGCAACACCCCGGAGCACGTCGCCGCCATCGCCAAAGCCGTGGCCAAGTTCGCCCCGCGCGAGATTCCGGTGATTCGTTAGCCTTACGGAGTTTTCCCCGCTAACAACTTCTCAATCGCGGCGACGGTTTCCTTCGGGTCCTTGTTAAGTCCTGCTTGTTGGAAAGCAACTTCGCCCTCGGCATTCAGCACGGTGATGATATTCGAGTGAGAAAACTGCCCTTTGGCGTCGCGCTGATAGTTGATGCCGAGCAGCGCGGCGAGTTCGCGCACGTCGTCTTCCTTCCCGCGCAGCAAGGTCCAGCGGGCTAACGCTAACTGTTCCTTCGCCCGGTAGGCTTGGAGCACGGCGGGTGTGTCGCGTGCGACATCGAAGCTCACCAGCAGGAAATCCACCTTGCTGCGGAGGGCTTCCGGCAGCGCTTGCTCGATGGCTTTCATGTTCCCGACGATGACCGGACAAGCGTATTCGCAGCTCGTGAAAAACAGCGCTACGATCTGTGGCCGACCGCGCAACACGCCGAGCTTCACCCCGCGCCCGACGTCAGACGTCCACTGCGATTCGAGCTGATAGAGTGACTGGTCCGTCAGCGGCGCGGTGGCCGCGATCTCGCGGCAGCACGGCGGTTTTTCCTCACCCTGCGCGAGGTAGGCGGAGATAAGAGTTAGGAGAAATGCTAGGGTTTTCATGGGTCTTTGGCGTAACGGAATCCAAGATTGTGGACGGTGTAGGCGGCTTTCAGGCTGGAGCGAAAACCGAAGCGCATGAAGGCCGGATAGTTCGACGGATCCTTCGCGCCGAGTGAGCCCGCGCCGCAGAAAAGCTGGCGTTCCAAGCCGGTGTCGCCGCGCGCGTCGCCGGTGACGATGGCGGAGTTGAAATCGCTGGTCCACTCCCACACCAGCCCGTGCAAGTCATGAATGCCGAGAAGATTTGCCCGGCTTGCAGCCACTGCTGTTAGCACGGCGGGCGAGGGCGTGCCATACCAACGGGCGATCGCCTGCTTGCACTCCGGCTCCTTCGCACCGTCCGCTTGCGTGAAGCCGATGCTCGCCGCCATTTCCCATTCGGCGGTCGTCGGCAGGCGTCCGCCTTGCCATGCTGCATAAGCTTTTGCGGCGAACCACGAGACCCAAGTCACCGGCTGTTCGGCAGCGCAGCGGGGGCCGAGTTCGGTGTCGTTAGACCAATTCTTGAGGTAGCCATCGTCCGCGAAAAGCCGCTTCACCCGCGAGCGTTGCCATTGCGGGTTAGCGCGGACAAAGCTGAGAAACTCGCCGTTAGTCACCGGCGCGGCAGCTAGCAGAAACCGCCCAACGGGAATTTCCTTCAAATCATTTTCACCGCGAAACAACGGCTGATAGATGCCGGCGGGCACTGAGATCAGTTCTGAGCCGCAGGCCACCGCGCTTAACAACGAGGCGACCATGGCAATGATTGCGCGGAGTTTCATGGCTCATTGATGGGCTGACTCCGCGCGCACCTTGCGGACTTCATCCACGGTGACGATCTCGCCCGTGTTACCCCACTCGTTGCGGACGTATGTTAGAACTTGGGAGATTTGCTCGTCGTTGAGGGTGACGGGCGGCATCACGCCGTTGTAGTCCTTGCCGTTGACCTTGATCGGTCCGGCGAGACCCTTGGTGATTGCGCGGATCGAGCGGTCCTTGTCCGCCATCAGGAAATCGGATTTTGCCAGCGGCGGAAACACGCCGACCATGCCTTCACCGTTCATCTGGTGGCAGGCGAAACACGTCTGCGTGTAAACGCGCTTGCCCTTCTCCATTAGAATTTCCTTCGACAGCCCGGCGATTTTCGGGTCGGCCTTGATGGCGTCTTTCCTTTCTTGTTCCAGCGTTGAGACCTTGGAATCTTGCGACAGCACCGCGCTGCCCAGATAGACTTCGTCCACTTCCTTGCCAGAATAGGCGATTCGATTTTCCGGGCCTTCGACTTTTAACATCCCCAGCGCTCCTTTGTTAAAGGCGCGGAACAACGCGTGATCGACAAGGATGTAAGTGCCGGGCACCTCGGTTTTGAATTCCACGATCGCCGAGCCACCGGCTGGAACCAACGTCGTTTGCACATGTTTCTGAGTCGGGATCATGCCTCCCTCCTGATAGACTTGGTCGAAAATTTCGCCGATGACATGAAATGACGAGGTCAAGTTAGGCCCACCATTGCCGACGTAGAGCCGCACCGTTTCACCGACCTTCGCCTTGAGCGCCTTGTCGCCCACCAGCGCGCCGACAGAGCCGTTAAACACGACGTAGCTCGGCTGCTCGTTGAGCGCTTTGGTTTGATCGAATGCCTGAAGGCCTTCCTCGCCGAAAGCACCTTGAGTGTAGAAATCGCCCTGCATCACATAGTATTCGCGATCCACCTTTGGCAGGCCTGCTTTGGGTTCTACCAGAATCAAGCCATACATTCCGTTAGCCACATGCATGCCCACCGGCGCGGTTGCGCAATGATAGACGTAAAGTCCGGGATTGAGTGCCTTGAACGAGAATTGCGATTGATGACCCGGTGCCGTGAATGACGAAGCCGCGCCACCGCCTGGGCCGGTGACCGCGTGCAGGTCGATGTTGTGCGGCATCTTGCTCGTCGGGTGATTGCCCAGATGGAACTCGATGAGATCACCCTCGCGGACGCGGATGAAACTGCCTGGAACGTCACCGCCAAAAGTCCAAAACAGATAGTCCACTCCATCCGCCATCCGTTTCACTTTTTCGATGACCTCCAGAGTGACGATGAGTTTCGTAGGGTGCTTGCGGGTGATCGGCGGCGGCACCAGCGGCGGGCTGGTGAGCACCGCCTTTTCCTCACCGATGATTTCGGGGTCGGCACCTTTCGCCTGCGCACCCTTCGGTGCGGCTGCTTCCTCGGCGCGGCTGTTAGGAAGCATGAATGTGGCGCCAAGCATGAGCGCGGCGAGCGCGTGACGTGGAGTTAGAGCGGGTTTGGTTTTCATGGGTTTGATGGTTCATGTAACAGAGTTGAGGCGAGTCAGACGATCATTCACTTGCGGGAGGATTTCGATAGCTGGCGTAGCGGGCTTGTTGCTCTGGACTGAGCTGGTCCGGATCATGGCGCGGGTCGCGCGTGCCGTGAATCCGGCTGAAAATGACGCCCGCCATGTCCTCGGCGCAGCGGACGATGTGGTCGGCCCGTTCGCCGGTGAAAAGCTCCTCTACCGTGAGGCGAAAAAGTTCCAGCCAACGCTCGAACAACGGCCAACCCATATCTGTTAGCGAACGCAGATTCGCGTGCACGGCGATCGGATTACCCCGAAAGGTGCCGGCCCGAAACAGCACCGAGTCCCAGAAATCGTAGAGCTTCGGCAGATGGCTGTCCCACTCCACTTTCGCGACCGTATCGAACACATATCCCAGTTGCGGGTCGGCGCGGACTTTTGTGTAAAAGGTGTCCACCAAGCGCACCAAGTCGGGTCTGCCGGTGATGTCGGGCATCGCCTCGGCTGCGTGCTTGCGAGGGCGTGCAGCCTCGCTGCATTGGGCGCATGTCCCTGCGCAGGCTCGCGGCGATTCGCAGCAATCGGGAATTGATCCACTCGCCGAACTAACGGCATCGGCTTGCATTGGGCTGCTATCCATGGTGCGCAGACCCTACCCGCCCACGCCGCGGACGGCTACGCACCGCTGCCGAATCGCCGCGCAAATCCCGCCATGTTAGGGATTCGCGTCGAGCCGTGCTTCGTGCTCATGCGCGCTTCGCAGCGCCGTCACTCGTTGTTCGATCGCCAGCCCGAAGCGGTCGGTTTGGACGGTGGAGTTCCACGACCTTGCTTCATCTCCAGTCACGCGCGAAGCGGCGAGCCAGGTGGTTTCTTGTCGCGGGCGCAGGACTTCGCTGCGACCCACGAGAACCCTCACCATTTTGTCGGGCGGCGGAGTGATGGTGAGTGGGGGGATGCGGTCGGTGACGGTGGTGGGAAGAACCCAGAAGACGCGCAGGCCTTCGGATTCGAAGTAACTGGTCCACCAAGTTTGGACCATCGCGTTTGCTTCGGATTCCAACAAGCCACAGGCGGCGAGGCCGTTTTTCAGGGACTGCTAGACGGGCGCGGGGAAGCCGTCGGCGGCGGTGGTGAGGGCGGACTCGGCGAGATCCATGGATTCACCCGACTTGAGACCACCGGGGCGGGCGCTCCACGAGACTCGGCCGCCGTTCTGTTGGAAAACGAGGAGGTAGGGGATGTCGCCACCGCTTTGGTTAGGATACCATTGGCTGATGGTGCCGCCCTCGAATCCGAAGTGCGAGTGGACGAAGGCGGGGAGTTCCACTTCCTCGCGTTGGAGACCCGTTAGAAGGCTGCCGTCGGAGCCGGCGACAGTGGTGAATGTGCCTCACTCGTGAAGCTGATAGGCGCTGGCGAGATCGAGGGATAGCGCGAGTGCTGCGAGGAAGGGTGTGATGGTTTTCATAACATCTGGAGGGATGCGTTTGAATGGGCAACCCGGCAAGAAGCTTCACTCCGGTTTACAGAGAATTTACGGAAGGGGGAGCCTCTGCTGCCGCGCTTGCCAAGCGAGCGGTTCCGGGTATGTGATGGCGCATGGACTACCTTGCGCGGGCTCGCTATGTGATAGAAACCGAAGTGGATGGCTTGCGCCGGATGGCGGATGGTCTCGACGCGAGCCTGATAGATGCGGTCAAAATCCTTCAGCACACGCTTGAGCATCGCGGCAAGATCGTCGTCGTCGGCGTCGGGAAATCGGGAAACATCGGCCACAAGATCGCGGCGACGCTTAATTCCACGGGGGCCACTGCGGTGGTGCTAGATTCACAGAATGCGCTGCACGGCGATCTCGGCTTGCTCTCCGACGGCGATGCGGTGCTGGCGCTTTCCTACTCCGGGGAAACTCGCGAGCTGATGGACCTGCTGCCATTCATCAAGCGCTTCGACGTGAAACTCATCGCTCTAACCGGCACTCCCGGCTCCACGCTTTCCCGCTTCAGCGAGGTGACCTTGGACACCTCAGTCGAGCGCGAAGCCTGCCCGCTCAATCTCGCGCCGACCTCGTCCTCCACCGCCATGCTGGTGATGGGGGACGCGCTGGCGATGGTACTGCTAGAGTCGCGCGGCTTCACCGAAGAGGACTTCGCTCGATTTCACCCCGGTGGTTCGCTGGGGCGTGCGCTGCTTACGCGGGTCTCCGACATCATGCGGGCGGACACCGCGCTGCCGACGGTGGCGGAGGATGGCAATGTGTTCGCCGCGCTGGACTCGATGAACCGCGCCCGCGCTGGAGCTTGCCTGATTCTCAAGCCGGACGGCAGCCTTGCCGGGATTTTCACCCACGGTGACTTCGCCCGCAGTTTCCGCAACGATCCGTTGTTAGGGGAAAAGTCAGTGGCGCAACTGATGACCCGTCACCCGATCACCGTGCGGGCGGATGCGCTGGCGGTGGAAGTCCTGAAGACCATCGGCGAAAACCGGATCGACGATATTGTGGTGTTAGACGCGGAGGGGAAACCGGTGGGGTTGATCGACACGCAGGATCTGGCGCGGTTGAAGATTGTGTGAAATGTAGTCGAGGACTTCAGTCCGACCATTGCCAAATTCGAAGATCGGACTGAAGTCCTCGACTACTTATCCACAAAAAAAACCGCACCCGGTGAGGAGTGCGGTTTGTGTGAGATCCAGAAAGATTAGCGCTTGGAGAACTGGAAGCGGGCGCGGGCACCGGGTTGACCTGGCTTTTTCCGTTCCTTCATCCGTGGGTCACGGGTGAGGAAACCGAGTGGCTTGATCACCTTGCGATGCTCGGGGTCCACCAGCGTGAGCGAGCGGGAAATCGCGTGGCGGATCGAGATCGCTTGGGCTTGTTTGCCGCCGCCTTTGACGACGACTTTGAGGTCAAACTTGTTCGACAGCGAGACGGCGAGGAACGGCGCGAGCACCGCGTTTTGCAGCTCGATGGTCGGCAGGTATTCTTCGAACGAGCGGTCGTTGATGATGATCTGGCCGGTGCCTTCGGTCATCCAGACGCGGGCGACGGCGGTTTTGCGGCGGCCGGTGGCGCTTTGAGTGGTGGTGGCGGTCATGTTAGGGAAAGTGCGGATTATTTAACGGCGTGGGCGACGGGCGCTTGGGCTTCGTGCGGGTGAGTTTCACCGGCATATACCTTGAGCTTGCCGAACTGGGCGCGACCGAGGCGGGTCTTCGGGATCATGCCCCAGACCGCACGCTCGACGAGCAGGATCGGACGGCGCTCGCGGACGATCCGCGGAGTTTCGACCTTTTGGCCACCGACGTAGCCGGAGAAACGGGTGTAAATCTTGGAGGTTTCCTTGGTGCCTGTGAGGAGGACTTGGTCGGCATTGATCACCACGACGAAATCGCCGGTATCGACATGGGAGGTGAAGATTGGCTTGTGCTTGCCACGGAGGAGACGCGCGGCCTCAACGGCGACTTGGCCGAGGATTTTGCCCTTGGCGTCGATGACATACCACTTGCGCTCGACTTCGTGCGGCTTGGCGGAAAACGTATTCATGTGCTTGTAATAAAAATGGCTTCGGACACACAGGATGTGCGAAGGGGTGCGCAAACTAGGGAGCCGGTTTGTGGGTGTCAACCGCGAAAGTTGAGACAAGGAGAATCCCGCGGCACCTCTTATCTAACTTGCGTGCGGTGATTATTAAGCGTGAAATTCTGGCGCGTGAGATATATTCCCCGCGCCTGCCCAAATCCACCACTCCAACCCATGAAAACGAAACTCAATCGGATCCGTCTCTCAGCTCTAGCACTTTGCCTCGCCACCGCTGCCAGCGCCCAAACTCCCGCTGCAGAAAGGCCTGTGGAAGTCGCCGCGCTCAATGGGCTAACCGCCGCCGAAAAGGCCGAGGGCTGGATCATGCTGTGGGACGGCAAAACCAGCGACGGCTGGCGCAGTCCCAAGACCGAGGAGTTTCCCACCCAAGGCTGGAAAATGAGCGATGGCATTCTCAGCACTCTCGAAACCCACGGCGCAGAAGCGGCCGGTGGCGGTGACATCATCACCCGCAAGCGTTATGACAATTTCGAGTTGAAGGTGGACTTCCGGCTCACCGCTGGGGCTAACAGCGGGGTAAAGATTTTCGTCCAGCCTAACATCTCGCCGGTCTCCAAGGCGGGTGAGAAGGCCGCCGTCGGCTCAGCCATCGGTCTGGAGTTTCAAATCCTCGACGACAAGCTCCATCCAGACGCCAAGCTCGGCCACAATGGCGACCGCACCATCGGCTCGCTCTATGACTTGATCCCCGCTCCGGCTAACAAGAAAGTCTTGCCCGTGGGCGATTGGAACCACGCCCGCATCGTCTCCAAGGGCAACCGCGTGGAGTTCTTTCTAAACGGCGTGAAGACCGTGGAATTCGAGCGGGGATCGGAGGATTTCCGCAAGCGGGTGGTGGCCAGCAAGTATCACAACATCCCGCAATTCGGCGAGTGGGAAGACGGCCACATCATGTTGCAAGAGCACGGCAATGCGGTTTCCTTCTGCAATGTGAAACTTCGCGAGTTGCAGTAAGCGAAGAACTCCTACTGCCTTGAGAGCAGCGAAGCGGCCGGGACATCCAGGAAGAACTGGGTGGCCGCGTGGGTTTGGAGAAATGACGCGCAGACTTTGGGAGTGATCGGTTTTTCGAGGGCGCGCCGGACGATACTCGATTTCTTCGATCCCCACGCTAGCAGGGCGATCTTGCGAGCCTTGATAATGGTGCGGCAACCCATGGTGAGGGCGTGGGTAGGCACATTCTCGAACCCGCCAAACGTGGGGTCAGCATCGCGGCGGGTCATTTCGCTGAGTTCGACTTGGCGGGTGCGCGAATTAGCGGCAGAACCGGGTTCGTTGAACCCGATGTGACCATTGCGGCCAATGCCGAGGATTTGGAAATCGATCCCACCTACACGCCTGATTTTCCGCTCGTAAGCGGTGCAGTGGGCAACGACTTCCGTGTCGGCAAGCTCGCCTGATAGAAAGTGGATGTTGGCAGGCGGGAGATCCACATGGTCGAAGAATTTCCGCTGCATGAAGAAGCGGAAGCTGGCCGGGTGATCACTATCGAGGCCGGCGTATTCGTCGAGATTGAAGGTGATGACGTTGTTAAACGACAAGCCTTCCTCGCGATGGAGGTAGATGAGTTCGTCGTAAAGGGGGAGGGGGATTTTACCGCTGGCGAGGCCTAACACGGCGCTGCGGCCGAGTGCGGCGCGTTCGCGGATCAAGCCCGCCATTTCCGAGGCGACCTGGGCGCAGGCGGAATCTGGGTTTTCAAAAACCCGGAAGCGGAGGTTCGTGGACATCGAAAAGATGGCAACGGCTTAGGCAGCGATCTCGACGATCAAATTGATCTCGACGGCGACATTGAGCGGCAGCGACGCCACGCCGAGGGCGGTGCGAGAATGCTTGCCGCGCTCGCCGAAAATTTCGACAAGCAGCTCGGACGCGCCGTTGATGACTTGCGGGTGGCCGTAGAAGTCGGGCTCGGAATTGACGAAGCCGGTGAGAGTGACGATTTGCTTCACCTTATCCAGCGAGCCGATCTCCGCCTGGATCACCGCGAGGCGGTTGAGGATGCACAGGCGGGAGGCTTGCTTGGCTTCGTCGATGGAGACATCGGTCGGGACTTTGCCGATGATTTTGCGGTCGCCGTCGATCGGCAAACCGCCGGATAGAAATAACAGGTTGCCGCTGCGGACGCAGTTGACGTAAGCAGCGATGGGGGTGGGGACGGTGGGCAGGGCGAGGCCGAGCGAGGCGATTTTAGCGAGGATGGTCATGGGGAAAGGCGGATTACTGGGTGATGGGGAAATCGTCGGTGAGGAGGGCGACGAGGTTGTTTCCGGCTGGAGTGAGAGTCGCGTGGTTGCCATCGCCCGTGATCAGGCCGCGGGTGAGGTAGCGCTGCGGCACGGTGGATGGGCGGACGGCGGTGACGGTGGCCGCGGCGACCTCGCGTTGG
>JAYTEI010000009.1:0-10261 GCA_043735445.1 Akkermansiaceae bacterium
GGGGTCAGATCGGAATTTAATTTTATTATGCTGCTGCGCACAAAAGCCTCAATGCGTATTTTTGAAAAACAAATTTAACATCAAGGCATTAGGGTGACAAGCTAAGAAACCACTTAAGTGTTGGAGCGCCACTCAAGGTCAAAATCCCTGATTGAATTGTTGCCGAGAGGCAACGTTTGTTTACAAGTACTTACGACTAACCGGTCTGCAGGCGGGGGTAGAGGGAGACCCTAATCTCCCACCTCCCTGTCTTCAAGCCGCCAGCAGAATACGCAACATGCGGCGTAGCGGCTCGGCGGCACCCCACAGCAGCTGGTCGCCCACTGTGAAGGCACCCAGATACTCTGGCCCCATGGCCAACTTGCGCAAACGCCCAACCGGAATCTGCATGGTGCCGGTCACCGCGACGGGGGTCAGGTCCTTGATGGATGCCTCACGTGTGTTGGGCACGACTTTGACCCAGGGGTTGTCGGCCGCAATCATGGCTTCGATGTCGGCCAGCGGCACATCCTTTTTGAGCTTGAAGGTCAGCGCCTGACTGTGGCAGCGCATGGCGCCAATGCGCACGCAAAAGCCGTCCACCGGCGTTGCAGGCGTGCCAAAGCCCGCGCCTCGCCCCAGAATCTTGTTGGTTTCTGCGCCGCCTTTCCATTCTTCCTTGCTGGAGCCGTCGCCCAGGTCCTTGTCGATCCAGGGGATCAGGGAGCCGCCCAGTGGCACCCCAAAGTTGGCTGTCTCAGCGGCAGTCAAGGACTGCTGCCTGGCCAGAACGCGGCGGTCGATTTCAAGGATGGCCGATTTTGGGTCGTCGAGCAGCGCCCGGACTTCGCTGTTGAGTGTGCCGTATTGGGTCAGAAGCTCGCGCATGTGCTGCGCGCCGCCGCCGGACGCGGCCTGATAGGTCATGGACGTCATCCATTCGACCAGGCCGGCTTTATACAAAGCGCCCACACCCATCAGCATGCAGCTGACGGTACAGTTGCCGCCGATCCAGTTCTTGCCGCCTTTTGCCATGGCGTTCTGGATCACCGGCAGATTCACAGGGTCCAGGATGATGACTGCATCGTCGTTCATGCGCAGCGTGGAAGCCGCATCAATCCAGTGACCGGTCCAGCCTGCGGCGCGCAGCTTGGGGAAGACTTCAGAGGTGTAGTCGCCACCCTGCGCAGTGAGGATGACGTCACACTTTTTGAGTGCGTCGATGTCGAACGCGTCCTTCAAAGTGGTCTCGTTTTTGGCCTGAGCCGGCGCTTGGCCTCCAGCGTTGGAAGTCGAGAAAAAGACCGGTTCGATCAGCTCGAAATCGCCCTCGGCCTGCATGCGGTCGATCAGCACCGAGCCGACCATGCCGCGCCAGCCGACGAGTCCCGTGAGATTGCCTGAGAGTGTCATGAAATTGCCCTTCAAAAAGTACGCTTCAAGAGGCTTTTTGGTCCGGCTCATCGAGCCGGCAGGGCGCGACGAACCAGGCTTGCTAGCCTTTAACGGTTGTCGGTGTGGTGATCAGCATAGAAAGCCGCGTCACGCAGAGCTTGGTAGGAGCAGCTTTGACCATGGTTGCTATTGTAGCCAGGCTCACGCCAGGGCCTTGACTACAGCGTCGCCCATTTCCACGGTGCCGACCTTTTTTGTGCCTGCGCTGTAGATATCGGGCGTACGCAATCCCTGACTCAGTACGGCATCCACGGCTTTTTCAATCCTGGCCGCAGCTTCGGGCTGATTCAGGCTAAAACGCAGCATCATCGCCGCGCTCAATATAGTGGCCAGCGGATTGGCTACACCCTTTCCGGCAATGTCGGGGGCACTGCCGTGGCTGGGTTCGTACAGACCCTGGCTTTTGTCGTTCAGGCTGGCCGATGGCAGCATGCCGATGCTACCTGTCAGCATGGCCGCGGCGTCGCTCAGGATGTCGCCGAACATATTGCCTGTGACAACGACGTCAAACTTCTTGGGTTCCCTAACAAGTTGCATGGCGGCGTTGTCCACATACATATGGGTGAGTTGGACTTCGGGAAACTCCTTGGAGATTTCAATGACGGTTTCACGCCAGAGCACAGAGGTGGCAAGGACGTTGGCCTTATCCACCGAAAGCAGTTGTTTTTTCCGGCCCATCGCGGCGTTGAAGGCGACGCGGGCGATGCGCTGGATTTCGCTCTTCATGTAAACCATGGTGTCGAAGGCGACCGGTTCGCCATTGCGCTCTTCGCGGCCTTTCGGCGTGCCGAAATAGATGCCGCCTGTTAGTTCGCGGACGCAGAGGACGTCGAAACCGTCGGCGATGAGTTCCTGCTTGACCGGCGAGGCGTGGGTGAGGGCGGGCAGGCAGACGCCGGGGCGGAGATTGGCGAAAAGGCCGAAATGCTTGCGCAGCGGAAGCAATGCGCCGCGCTCGGGCTGGATATCGGGTGGTAGGTTTTCCCACTTCGGTCCGCCCACGGAGCCGAAGAGAATCGCGTCTGCGGCCTCGCTGGCGGCGACGGTTTCCGGAGGCAGTGGGTGGCCGGTGGCATCGATGGCCGCGCCGCCGACAAGGTGTTCGCTGCGGGCAACGGTGAAGCCGAATTTCGCCTCAACGGCGTCGAGTAGGCGGAGGGATTCCGCCATGACTTCAGGGCCGATGCCGTCTCCGGCGAGGATGGTGATGCGGTGGCTGCGTGACATGCGCGGGAAAATGGCGGGCGAATTCCGAACTGGCAAGTTTGCAAAAACAGGACTTCGCGTGGCAGATCCACCCCGGTGGTTAGAGATCCATTTTCAAAATTGCTTCGGGTAGGTGGAAAATTCAGTTTGGGCTTAGAATAAGGGTTCATTCTTCTTGACTCGTTTTGACGCGGAGCCTAAATCGCCGCCCCCAAACGAACTTTTACCTCTGATTCCCATGGCCAACGCACAAGTTATTCTCAAAGAAAAAATCGAAGGCCTAGGTGCCGAAGCTGATGTCGTCAAAGTCCGCGCCGGATACGCTCGGAACTTCCTGATCCCACAGGGCAAGGCATTCGAAGCCAGCAAGTCGAACCTCCGCCACGTCGAAGCTCTCAAGACGAGCCGCGCCGCACGCGAAGCGGAAGAACTCGTGGGACTTCAGGAAATCGCCGTCAAGATCGCCAAGCTCAAGCCGAAGTTCGTGCTTTCCACCGGCCAAGGCGGCAAGGCATTCGGCTCCGTCACTAACATCGACATCCACAAGGAACTCGAAGCTGCTGGCATCCACATCGACCGCCACACCATCGAACTCGACAAGCCGGTGAAAAAGTCCGGCAAGACCGAGGTCCAGATCCGCCTGCATCCAGACGTGATCGCCACGCTGACCATCTCGGTGGACGCAGGTGCCGAGGAAAAGGAAGCCTGAAATTTCTCCCACGAAAAACCCCCGGCCCGTTAGACGGACCGGGGGTTTTTGTTTTTGGGGCGCGAACTCCAATGAGAATGTTAGACGAGTCCTTGGCGGAGTGCCTTGGAAACGGCCTCAGTCTGCGAGCGGACTCGCAATTTCCGATAGACCGAGCGCAGGTGCATGTCCACGGTGTGTTGGGAAATCGAGAGTTCGTCGGCGATTTCCTTCTTGATCAAGCCGCGGACGAGGAAGCGCAGCACCTCGGCCTCACGATGGGTGAGTGGCTCGATGTGATCGACCGGACCGTAGCTGGAGAAGCCTTTGAGGATCATGCTGGCGATCGGCGCACTGAGGGCGGAGGTGCCGTGGAGCACGTCGCGAATGCCTGATAGAATTTCTTCCGGGTCGGCGCTCTTGAGGAGGTAACCGGAGGCGCCGTTGCAGATGGCCCGATAGACTTTCTCACGGTCGTCGGAGGCAGATAGAATGAGCACTTTCACATCCGGTAGCAGGATGCGGATGTCGGCAAGGACATCAAGGCCGTCGCGGCGTGGCAGTCCGAGATCGAGCAGCAGCAGGTCCGGGCGTTCGTTAGTGAACTTGAGCTTGTCGAACAAATCGGCGGCGCTCGCGAAATGATGGGGACAAGTTAGATCGGATTCACCACTGATCAGTCGGCGGATTTGTTTCGCGAAGACTTCGTGATCTTCCAAAATCCAGATGCAGTGGGTAGTGGTGGTGGCGGCGACGGCGGTCATGCGAGTGTGGGGTGAGCGATGAGGTGTGAGCGTTTGACGAGCAAGCGGATCTGAGTTCCGCGGTCCTTGGAAGAGGTGATGTTGAGCGACCCCTCGAGGACGCGGGCACGGTCCTCGAGTTTATGGATGGTCTGCGGACTCAGCTCTTCACTCAGCGGAAGGCCGATGCCGTTATCGAGGATTTCCAGGGCAAGCTTGTCGTCCTCATCCCACAGGCGGATGGATACTTGGTTCGCTTGCGAATGTTTGAGGACATTGTGTATGGCCTCTTTGTAAAACAGGAATAGATGGCGTTTCGCATCGAGCGAGAGCTTGGCGGCGGTTCTGCTGGATTCGCATTCGAGGGTGTAATTGATTTCCCGGAGTAGGCGTCCGGCCGTTTCGCGCATCCGTTGGACAAGGTCGCCAATCGAGTCTTGGCGGCGTTCTAACAACCAGACGATGTCGCGCATCGCCAGCGAGCTTTCGCGGGCGATCGACTCGACTTCACCCAGATCTTCGGCCACTTCCTCTGGACCTTGGAGGCGCACAAGATCCTTGCGGGCGGTGCGGGCGATGAGGGAAATGCTGCCTAGATTGCTGCCGATGTCATCGTGGAGATCAGACGCGATCCGTTTGCGGAGCTGGTCGATTTGATCTCTCGACATCAGCCGCCGACGCTCGACGATAAACACCGGGATCAGGAAGGTCAGGCCGAGGATGACCGCCGAACCCCAAGTCGCGTTCAGCTCGCTTTCAGAGGCCAGTTGGCGGCGGACAGGGTGGAGCATGACCAGTTCGCGCTCGATTCGCCCGCGTTCGTAAAGTTGGTCGAACCAGGTGGCGACAGGAATGATCTGCTTTTCGGAGGTGTAGCCGTCGGTGAGGGAGCTAACGACCGTGTTTTCAGAGCCATGGGAGCGGGAAACCGGGAGACCGCTGGCGAGATTCTTGCCATGCGACCAGACTTCGATTTCGGAAAGCGCTTGGATTTTCTGTTCGCCGATCACGCACGGACGGACGCCGGTCAGGCGGATGGATTTGGCGGTTTTCCCACCGAGAGGAATCACCAGCGGATTCATGCTGCTGGCTCCGGCGAGAGGATTGGCCCATTGGTAAGCCAGTTTCTCCGCTTTTCCGTCGGTACCTTGAAGGTGGACCGTCAGCGAGTCAGGGAAAACCGAGGATTCGAAGGAGCGGTCAAGCTGGTAGGGGAACAGCACGAGGCGGTCGAGCGGAGCGGCTTGATCTAGCGAAATAGTCCAAGAAACTGTCTCGTCGTTTTTGGAGACTTCTACGGAATCGCCGGGCACCGAGTTTGGCCTAGCCTCATTTTGCCAAATCCCAAGAGGGGTGCGGCCATCCGTCAAAGCCTCGGGATACCAGATTCCGGGGACGTTGAGATCGCCGACGGTGGAGACAGTTGCCTCAAAGGAAACCGGATCGCGGTTCGAGATGACTGCGATTTCCGAAAGGCCGAACAGGTCGAGCGTTCCGCGATTGTGACCTTCGTGAACCGTCAGTCGGACGTAGCGAGCCTGATAGGTCGCTTTGAAGGGAACGGGATTGCCGTCCGCCAAGCGGCTTGAACTCGGTCCATGCGCCGAAGTGAAGACGACTGTCCGCTGGGCGAAATCCGCTTGGTTGGAGAGTTCGAGGGTGAACCGTTTCGGGAAAATGCCGGGATCTTCCAAAAATTCTCGCTGCGCGGGGACTAAGAAAATCGTTTCGATTGGGAACTCGCCACCAAGATCTAAGGTGATCGAAGGGTCCGCCGCACCGACCTTGGTCCGGCAACCGCGATAGCCCAATCCGGTCTTCATGGCGTGCTCGCGATGCTCTGCAAAGGTCGCTAGACGATCCTCGAGCCACGATACTCGATCTTCTGTCTTAACGAGTTGTGGGTCAAAAATGCGGGCAATCCGGCCGATCGGGTTGGTGATCAGGGCGATGTCGCCAGCGTCCACCCGACTGGCCACAAGACACGTCAATACTGACAGTGCGAGGCCGGAAATGGGGTGGGTATGACAGCGGATCGACATAATCTTGGGAAGCAATACGCCGACGACTCTGCTAGTATTTTAAAAACATTCAATCTTTTTTAATTAAAAACTTATCTGTGATAGTTGCAGTGATTCGGCGGGCAATAGTAGCGGGTTTGCAGTTACAAAATCTGGCCAATCCTAGCAAGTTGGCCACTTGAATCAGCTCGCTCCAGTTGGCGCAAGGAAGTGTTTGACCGCCTCGCGTTTGAGCCGGAGTTCACGCCATTCATTGACGAGGCGGCTGGCCTCGATGACGCCGCAACCCGCGGGCAGCATGAGTTTCTTGGATTCCCACCAAATTCCTCGGATCGCCACCACGGCGTCGAATCCGCCTTGATCGCAAAGCCCGAACGGTGCGCCAAACTGGCGGGGGCAGCCCAGACGATCCCGCCAATCTAGCAGCATCGAAAGGGTTTCCGCCGTGCGCGGCAAGGGTCCGAGCGCCGGTGTCGGGTGCAGCCGCCGCAGCAGAGCCTCCGGTGCCTGCTGGGACGGGAGATCCAGCGCGATGGTGGTTAGAAAATGCACAATCGATCCCAGATCGAGGATTTCCCGGGTGCAGCGCTCGATGCGGCCTAGGTCCACCAGCTTCGAGACGAGCGTCTGGGCGACGTATTCGTGCTCGCGGATTTCCTTTTCATCCACGGCGAACACCTCGCGATCTTCGCTCCTAGCGGTGCCGGCGAGTGCCATCGTTTCCAGCCGAGTGTCATGAACGGAAACCAGCAACTCCGGGGTCGCGCCTGCAAATCCTGAGTCTTGCTGGAGCCAGCCGTAGGAATGAAGCGGCGCGGATTGGCGGGTCATGGCAGCCAGCAAGGCAGGTCCCGGCGATTGCCGGGCGGTGCCTGTTTCCGTGACCACTGGGACCGTTTTCTCGAAAACCCCGCTGTGAATCGAAGACATCACTTCTTGGAAAACTTGCGAGAATGAGGCCGCGTCGAGCCGATCCCATTCACAATCTAACGCAGGCGTGCTTTGAGAACGCGCGGCCATCGCCGCGACGGTGGTTCGCTCGATGCGCGCTGGAATTTTCCAGGGCTTGGGTTCCCGAAGGGCGAAATCCTGCAAATAGAACGCAACTCCGTCGGTTGGTGACGCGGCAGATTCCTCGAATGGCCCGTAGCCGATGACCACAGTGCCATCCCGTTTCGCCAGCCAGGCCATTGAGTCCGAAGAATTTTCCATGAATCTCTGGCGCAGGTTGGGTGAGGGGAGTGCCGCCCGCAAGCAGGATTCAGTGGCTAGAATGCATCCTTCACCTGACTGATTCGCGGCTTCTTGCCGTCCTCGACATAGACCTCGATCACATCGAAGCGCCACGGCAAATCGCGGGTGCCGAGACTCTTGAGCCAGGCATTTGCCCCGCGTTCGATGAGTGCCTGTTTGTCTTTTCCGACGGCATCAAGACCGCGAATCTTGCTGCCCTCGCGGCGGGTTTTTACCTCCACGAAAAGCAGCAGTTTGTGATCCCGCGCGACGATGTCCACCTCGCCCTTGCGAGGGCCGCGGAAATTCCGGGCGAGGATTTTGCACCCTTGGGAGCGAAGCCATGCGGCGGCCACTCGTTCGCCGTAATTTCCCACCCAGATCCGGTCGCGGACTTGGCCGTCAGCCGTGATCAAACGGCAGGGCGAGTTGAGCGACCGGCTGAAACGAGCGACGATGGTGGCAACAAGGGCCGTGAATCCGTAGCGCTTCAAGATGCATCTTGGTGCCATATCCCTGATGCTTCGCAAAGCCGAATTGGGGGAACTCCGCGTCGAGCACGCGCATCAGTCGGTCGCGGGTGACTTTCGCGATGATGCTCGCCGCCGCGATCGAGAGCGACAATCCGTCGCCTTTCACGATCGCATCGTGGGAAAGGGGGAAATTCTTGACCGGTAAACCGTCGATCAAACAGTGATCCGGTGCCGGAGCCAGAGCTTCCATGGCTCGGCGCATCGCCAAATGAGTGGCCTTGAGGATGTTGAGCCGGTCGATTTCCTCCCGGTCTGCGGTGGCCACGGCCCAGAAAATCGCGGGATCCGTGGTCAGCCGTTCGAAAAGTAGCTCCCGCTTGCGAGGGCTAATCTTTTTGGAATCGTCGAGACCGGGGCAACTGAAGTTCCTTGGTAAAATCACCGCCGCCGCAGCTACCGGACCCGCGAGTGGCCCTCGCCCCGCCTCGTCGATGCCCGCGATCCGGTGAAGGCCGCGGGCATGAAGGGCGATTTCGAGGGCCAAATCGGGCATGGTTTGGGAGAGGCTCAGAAACCGCTGAAACGTTGACGCGACGCTAATTGCGAGTAGTTGACGGTGGCAAAAAGCTGGGTGCAGAAGACCATTCCATCGCTATCCACCACCAAGCCGATGCCGGTGTGAGTCCAGGAACTGCGCATGTTATATTCGTGGTCCTTGGATTCAGACCACAATCTGACCAACTCCGGTGCCGGGTTTTTTCCAAGATGGCTGGCAGCCACGACGTTCTCGCTGACACTCTCCATTTGGAAACGCTCGCGGGCAATCAAGGTGCGCCCCTCGAAGCCGATGTGGCTGACATTTTTGCCACTCAGGCTGAACGTGCCACGGTGCGCCATCAGATATTCGCTATGCTCTTGGGCAAGACGATCCAGTCCAGCGTGGCGCTCGAGATCCGACGCGCCGTGGCTGTGGCGGTAAGAATTGACTTCCTGAAGCACGCCCCCGGTGAGGGAGGAATCAGGACGAAGGGTTGCCGATACCAGCATCCGGGTTGTTTTAGGAGGGGTCGCGCAAGATGCCAAGGCACCGACGCAAGCGACCGCGATAACTTTCAGGTAGGGATATGTTTTCATGCAGGGACAGCACGAAAAACTCAATCTCAAACCCTACCCTGAAAGTAAAGATTTTTAAAATTTCAGGGACGGTGTTTTGCCGACAAAACTTTACATTTTGTAAAATCTGCGCGGACAGTTGCCTACTCGTTCTGAACACAGAATGTTGGGACTCAATCATTCCCCGGAATCAATGCCGCCGCCGTTTGCCCATTCCGCAAATCTTGCAAAAATGGCATTCACGGGAAAAAAAGCCGAGGCCCCGGCGTTTTCCTGCGTGGGTTGACCACTCGTCTGGAGCCGCTGGTCGGATTCGAACCGACGACCTATTCATTACGAATGAATTGCTCTACCCCTGAGCTACAGCGGCGTCTCACGGACGTGGCGGACAAAACCAAAGCGAGCGACGACTCGCAAGCGGGAAATCCGCAGGAACAAAAGATTGGCGGAATGATTCGGTGAAGCCTGAGTCCCCGCGAGCTAGATTCAGCTCGTTAAGCGAAATGTTGTGGTAGCGGAGGCAATGACCTCGGCATTGGAGGTTCAGCCCGCAGGGTGTTAGGATTTGCCTTTGAAATACTTCAGGATGGCGGCGGTGAGGCCGGGGATGTCGTGCTTCGCGGCTTCGAACGTGGGCTTCATGCCGATCTTGCGCAGCGTGTCGCTGGTGACCGGTCCGATGCTGGCCGCGCCGCAGCCTTCCGGCCAATCGAGGCCGAGCGCGAAAAAGTGCTCTACCGTCGAGCTGGAGGTGAACGTAATCAAATCCGCGCCTTCCTCGATCAAACGGGCGCGGGCACCCGTCGGATCTTCCGTTTCGGCGACGGTCTGATAGGCGATGCAGTTGTCAACGATGGCTCCGAGCGCGGTGAGTCCTTCGCCGATCACGTCGCGGGTCTCGGCGGCTTTCACCCACAGCATCGTTAGATTTTCGATATCCTCCTTTTTGAAAGCATCGATCAGCCCTTCGGCCACGAAGCGCTCGGGGATGAGATCCACGGCAAATCGATATTCGCGGATCTTTTTCGCCGTGCCTTCGCCGATGGCGGCGATCCTTGGATTTCCCAAGCTGCGTGCATCCGCGAATGAGGCGAAGAACGCGTCGAAAAACCGCTCGACGCCGTTAGGACTGGTGAAAACGAGCCAGTCGTATTCGTGCGCGTGAGTCACCAATTCCGCAAATTCGTGGCGGTCCGGCGGGCCTTCGATGCGAATCGTCGGCAGCTCGATGACATCCGCGCCGAGGTCCCGCAGCGCCTTGCTGAGTTCGCCAGCCTGCTCGCGGGTGCGGGTGACGACGATGCGCTTGCCAAACAGCGGTCGCTTTTCAAACCAGTTGATCTTCTTGCG
>JAYTEI010000010.1:0-2080 GCA_043735445.1 Akkermansiaceae bacterium
TCCGAGATGGTCGGCCTCGAGCAAGCGTTCAACCTAGCCGCCGCCGCCTCCGAAGACTGGAGCCCAGGTCAGGAAGACTAACTCAAAGGGGTGTAGGCATCCCGCCTGCATCTTAATATCAAAGCCGGACGGGTTCGCCCCGCCCGGCTTTTTTGTTATAACGGTAGCGAGGAGTTCCAAGCCTTGAGCAAATCCCGTAGCCAACGGATGAATTGCAGACTTACTTCAGTGGGCCGGTAAAGGGCTTGGTAGAGTTTCACGGGGAGGTGGCGGCCGGCGGCTCGGGCTTTTTCTGCACGCTTGGCCAAGTCTTTCTGCCAGGCTTTGATGACTTTGGTGTCTTGGATGTCTTCTTCGCTTTTGAGCTTGGCTTCGAAGAGCCGCAGGAGGTTGTGGACGATACTCATGGCGATGGCTTGGATGCGCTTGCCGGTCTCGCTGGCGGTCCAGGCGTTTTCCTTGCAACTGGGCGATGGCTCCCATGCCGCCGTTGTCGTGTTCTTGGGAAAGCTGGTGCAGTGATCCGGCGATCAGCGGAATAGACGGAAAGGAGCCACACTGCCAAGCAGGATGCGTGCCCGCTGGAGTGGCGCGGCCTCAGGAAACTTGCTCAATTTCATCAGGCGGCAGCAACCCGCGATCGACGAGGAAGCGGTCCGCTGCGCCGATGGTCAGCTCGAAATTCTTGTTGCTGACATTGAAGTTGAAAAAACTGTGATCCGCCCGCTCGAAGTGGACCAACTCGCAGGCATTTCCGCGCCACCTCATGCGCCGCCGGAATTTATCCACTTCCTCAAACGGGGTGATGCGGTCCGATTTCCCGTGGAAAAAAAGCATCGGCGGAAGTTTCCGGCGGATCAACTGAGTCGGACTCAGCCGCTTGGCAGTTTTTGCATCTGGGAAGCGCTCATGAGCCGGTCCTTTCGCCGCAGTATTGATCAGCGTGCTGAAAAGGATAAGTGCTTGCGGATGGCAGTCGAAGCCATCGACGGGTGGCAGGCTTTTGGCTTTCGGCAGAGTGGCAAGCAGCGCCAAGTAAGCTCCACCAGCGGCACCGCCGAGGGTGATCTTGTTAGGATCCAGATTAAAAGTATCGGCATTGGAGCGCAACCAACGGATGAGATCCCGCGCATCCTCAATTGCTTCTAACGGGCCGGTGCCGTGTTTGGCCGAAGTCCGGGTCTCCGCCGCGACCGCTACCGCACCGCGGCTCGCAAAGTGCAGGCAGTGGGGGACAAACTGCGTCGGCGTGGGTGAATCCCAGAAGCCGCCGTGGAAAAAAACAATGACCGGGCGGGGGGCGACGCTCGTTTTTTCCGGCAGGAAGAGATGGGCTAGGACATCGCCCTGCGGGCGTTGCTGATAGACGTAGGTGGCCGCATCTTTCAAAATCTCACGATCGCGCGCTTCGCCAATTGGCGCCACTTTCTGTAAAATACTGCTCATAGCTGAAACCCTGCCGCCCCTAATCGAATCGGCCTGCAATTTGTTTGTTGTGGGATGGGCAGTCTTGTCCAATCGTTTCGCGTATGAATCGACTGATTTTCGCGTTTTCGCTGGTTTTCGCCTCCCTCACATCCGCTCAGGAGAATTTGCGTCCCGCCCTAGAAACGACCTACCGCGCATGGCGGGAATCGATGATCCGGCGCGATGCTTCGATCTGGCAGCGAGTCACTGCCGAGCATCGCCGGATCGAGGTGCGGAACCGGATCCTCTCAGAAAAACAGCCATTTCCCGCCGCAGTTTTCGATTTACCCGCACCGCCGCCCTCGCTGGAAGGACTCCAATTTCTCGAAGCAAAACAAAACGGCGCGACGGCTAAAGCATCCTACTTCGGAAAAATCGACTTCGGTGTAGGTGGCGAGCCGACCGAAAATTTGCTCGTTCTTTCCTTCGTCAAAGGCAGCGGGGGATGGCTCTATGACAAGGCAGACTTCGTTAATTTGGTAGCCCTAACAGCCGTCCGCAAGGAATTGGCAGCCGGGGATCTGAAGTATTTAAACGAGACTCCAGAAGCCCAGCCCTCGGGCCAAATCCCACCAACACCGATCGCCGCACAACCGGCGAAGCACGTCGCCAA
>JAYTEI010000011.1:0-10198 GCA_043735445.1 Akkermansiaceae bacterium
GAAAATTGCCAGGATTTGCTTGGAAAGGCTCCGGGCAGGATGCCCGGGCCACTGTGGCGCGGGCATTCTGCCCGCTGCCTCTAGCGAACCAATCACTCTCTAACCCGAATTTTCAGACAGCCTCTAAGAAACAATCACCACCGGAAGGAACCTTGCAGACCCGTAACCGCGCGGCTGAAACGGGATGGGATGACGGCGCTCGAGCCACCAACGTCGCGCGATCATCTGCCGGGATTTGAGGAAAAAACGTGACCGCCTCGCTGCGGCTAGGTTCATGATGCTCCGCTTCCGGTGGGTTTTATATAAGCGAGCGATGAATGAAAAATCGCGCGGGTGACGCGAGAGGTTGAGGTTTTCTAGCGGATGATCAGCCGTCATCGGCATCCTCGTCTGCCAGCACGGTCCGCACCTCGAGGATCATGGTCTGCACCGCGATGAGGATCGCCTCGACATCGCGGCGGGTGCGATCTCGCCAGTCTGCGCTAGCGAGTTTTTCCTCGTCGGCCGAGTCCATGCCGCGGAGCGAGTCACGCAGGTAGCCGCGGGCTTTTTTGAGCCGCACTAACACATTGCCGGCGATCAAAGCTGGGGGTGGCCATTCCTCGTCGGGGTCCGACATGCCGAGTGCGCCCGCCAGTTTCGCGCTGGCGCTCATCACCCCACTCACAATTTCGCGCAGCGGGTGCTCGCCCGGGGCATCCGCCGGCACCCACCCGTGGAGGTCCAGCTCTTGGTGCAGCTCCACCGCGAGATCGCTGGAATGCTCGACCAGCGGATGACGATCGTCGGAGAAATCGTCATCCTTCCATTTTTCCGCTTCGAGATCGGCCATCGCTTCTGCGGCACCGGCATTCATTTCTTCGATCCAAGCATCCCGCTCGGCTTGTTGTTCCGGAGTGGCGGTGGGTTCGAGTTCGCCGCGCTCGGAGCGCAATCGTTGGCGCTCTTCCTGATAGATTCGCTCGAACTCGCCCTCTTGGTGCCCTTCCCGCTCCAGCCGGGCGGTCACGCGGTCTAGCAATAAATTCATTCGCGCGTCTTCGTCGTCCGCCTCTTTTTCCGCCGAGCTGCGCGGCGCATCTTCATCTTCCTCTTCTTCCTCATTTTGGGATTCCGCGAGTGCCATTCCTAACTGGCCCATGAAATCCGTCATCGCCCCAGCATTTGCTTGGCGTTGCCCAGTCTCTTCGGCCTCGGTCATGCTCCATGCGGCGACTGGATCGAGTTCTAGCTGATAGGTGGCGGACTCAATGACCACCCGTCCGTTAGTCTTGCTGAACCATTCCAGATAGATCGAATTTCCCCAGTGCCACGGGAATGGTTGGCGGGCGGCGTAGAATTCCATCAGCTCATCCATCGAGCAGTCCGGCACCTTGACCTTGCGCGAGGCAGTGATGTCGCCTGCCGCGCCCACCTGCATTTCAGTGAGTCCGTCGAGATTTCCAGGCTTCGGATCTGGGTTGGAAAACCTCAGGACGTGGCCGGCCAAATCGCGCCATGGGTTACCATCCAGCTCTAATAAAACCGGTCGCTCCCGACCCACTAACCAGAGCCGTCCGCGGACATGGCCACGGGTCCGGCTATCGATTTCCCCGCGAATCACTTGCTCGTCAATGCGCCATGCCATGGCCCGAGAGTGAAACACGCCGTGCGCCGGTGGCCAGCATTTCCGGCGGCAGTCGGCGGACTCCGATCCGCCGAGCTAATGGGGCGTCGATGATGTGAACGGGAGTGCTTCTTCATCGGCTATCCATTGGCGGGGCGATTCGGAGATCGCCCCTCCTTGGGGTGGCGACCAAGGAACGGCAGAGCGCTCGACCACAGTCGCAGCTCTGGGGTGCGGTACTCATTCGAGGCGGCGTTGTTGGAGGCATTGCTGGCTTTCGATTCCGCCGCCGCCGGGCGGCGATTGGGCGCGATGCCCGAAACTGAAAGAATGGAGGTAATGGATTGTTTCATCGGACGGCTTCGCAATCAACGGCTCGAAGAACGGCACCATGTGGCAGAATTCGCGGATCTGGTTCGCAAACAGCTTCCCACCGCGCAACAAGTGGCGGTCCTTTTCCGAGGAGCACCCTACTCCCTGGTTTTGGAGGAATACCCGGTCTTTACCGCTTATTTGGAAAAGATCGAGGCGACTCCCGGGGAAAGGATGTCCTGCACTGAGAAATTCGCCGGAGTCGGCATCAATTGGATTTCCCAGCATCGGAAAGTGAACCGGCAGGATATCGATGCCGTCCGTGGCTGGTTTCGCGAAATTTCGCCGGATTCAGTGGATTCCTGCACCGGCAGAGTTCTAACCGAAGCCATGAGCAACCGGGTGACTTCCATTGGAATATCAGTCATGATTCTCGAGGTCGCCGCCGCCGTCGGATGGCGGATCGATGCAAGACTCGCTGACACCCGGGCCGAGGAGAACGTTCTAGCCGCCGAGGCCGCGCGACTGAAGGTTGGCACCGGCGATACCCACCCGGCTAGAAAAATCAGGCCGAGTCGGGCGGAACGCGAGCAGGAAGCCAAGCAGCTCGCGGTCGCATATATTGCACTCCCTAAAGCCAGGCAGAGGATCGTTATTAACTCCGTCGAATACGCCACTGCCGTCGAGCGCCAGATCGCAGCGCTCGACACTTCACGGTTGAAGATCTTCCTCGCCGACGTCCTTGCGGCCATGGAACTCGACGGAACGATCGTGGCTGAGCGGGTGAACCGCCTGCTCACGAATCTGGCGCGAAATGATCCGAGAGGTGCGTTGGATCTGTTCACGAAGCACGCTTCGATCTGCAGGAAGGACTTGAATTGCAATGTCGTTTCAACCGCCCTGGGAGCCTGGGCGAAGGACGATCCCATCGCGGCGGCGGCGTGGATGAAGGAAAACGCCGGAGAGTTTCCCGAGGCGGTGTCAGCGCAATCGCTTTCTAATGTGATGCACCCGGCTGCGGAAAAAGACCCTCGATTGGCTTTCACGTTCATTGCGAGTCTGGGTTTGAACGCTTCGCATACTTTCAGTGCGCTGAATGACATCGTGACTGCGGCGGCGACGGATGAACAACGGCACACCACCCTAGCCGCGCTCCGCGAGTACCGTGATGCTCACAAGGATGACAAAGAAGCCAGGCAGGCGGCGGATTAAATGGTCGGCTATTTTTATTGGGGATTTAAGGAGGATGGCTTCCAGGCGGGTAGTAAATGGCTCGCCAGCGCTAATCTGAGTCCGAAAGAACTCGATCATTTCTGTGGCGAACTGACCAAGAGCTATAACGGCGACGAACACGCCCAGTGGATCGAGTGGATTGGCGAAAACTTTCCTCCGGGCAAGGGCGACGGACCCATCATGGATTTGATGGGTCTCTGGACGAGTGACGACTACGAAGCCGCCGGAAAATGGCTGGCATCGACTCCCGAGGGGCAGGTCAAAAACGCTGCAATCCGCAGCTTTGCTCGCGCCTGCGGCAGATCCGGCTCTGCCGGATGGGGTGCGGAGCTCTTCGCGCGGATGGAAAGAGGAAGAGCTCCGCGCCGCATGGAGCAGAGCTGCCATCCGCCTCGGCTAGAGCAGAGCCTCCAGCACTCTAGGCGGCAGCAGAGCGTGCAGCACTCCAGTTACACGCTGCAAATCTCCACCCCCTGCCGCAGGCTGGCGAGCGGCTCCTTGCCTAACGGGATGAACTCTTGGCCGACGTGGCCGGTGTAGCCGGTGTCTGCGATGGCGCGCATGATGGCCGGATAGTGAAGCTCCTGCGTCGCGTCGATTTCATTCCGCCCGGGGCAACCGCCGGTGTGGTAGTGGCTGAAATGGCGGTGATGATCGCGGATGGTGCGGATGACGTCGCCCTCCATGATTTGCATGTGATAGATGTCGTAAAGCAGGCCGAAATGCGGGCTGCCTAACGCCTCGCAAAGCCGGATGCCCCATGCGCTGCGGTCGCACTGATAGTCGGGATGGTCGATCTTGCTGTTGAGCAATTCCATCACCAGCGTGAGGCCGAGTTCCGCAGCTAACGGCAGCAGGCGGCGCAGGCCGGTGGCGCAATTTTGCAGGCCATCCTCGTCGGATAGGCCGTCGCGATTGCCGGAGAAAACGATGACGTTTTTCGCCCCAGCAGCGGCGGCGGCCCGCAGGTGGGGCTGGTAGATTTCCACCAACGTGGCGTGATGCTCCAGGCGGTTGAAGGCTTTTTCGATGCCGCCGACATCGATGCCGTCGGCAGTTTTCCCGAGTGGGAAGCTGATCATCGCGCAGGTGAGGCCGTGCTTTTCTAACACGGGCATGTCCTCTGGCATGACCAGCTCAATCGAGGAAATCCCGATGTCTTTGGCGGCGAGGCAGAGGTCTTCTAACGGGGTGCTGCCGTAACACCAGCGGCAGACGGAGTGATGGATCCGGCTCATTTTAAAACATCAAAGGATCAACCGTTCGCGCAGCTCGGGCGTCCACAATTGGGCGACGATGGTTTCCTGGGCGGCTTCCATGGTGGCGCGTTCGGCGGGATCTTCATCCTCGTGGCCTGCTAGATGGAGCAGGCCGTGGACGAAGTAGCGCAGGATCTCGCGGGCCAGCGGCTCGCCATATTCTGCGGCTTGGCGCTCGGCCACTTCGGCACCGATGACGATCTCGCCATGGTGGAAGGTGATCACGTCGGTGGGACCCTCGATGTCCATGAAATCGCGGTGGACTTGGTCGCTGGTGGCGTCATCGACGATGGCGACCTCGAGGGTGGCTAACAGCGACAACGGCGACTCGTCCTCAGCGGCATTTTCCAAAGCGAGCCGGGCGGCTTCGTGGGCCACACTCTCAAGCGCGGTGAGCCAGCTTTCGGGGATTTCCGTGGCGTGCTGGTTGTTGCCGATGATGACTTCGAGCGACATAACGGTGGGGGTTTCTTGCGAGGGGAATCAGGCGCGTTTGGGCATCTGGATCACGCGGCCACCTTGGCTGGCGTCGCTGGCCAGCCGCTTGGTGGCGGTGGCGGCGTCGTCCTTCGGGTAGTCGATCCGGCTGTGTAACATGCTGCGGAGGGTGGTGGAAAAGCTGTCTTTGACGATGGCAAGCTCGCGCAAGGTGAGCGGGCAATCGTCGAGTTGGCCGTCGTTGATCTTGGAGCGGATGAGATCCTCGACCATCGCGCGGATCTTGGCGGGGGTGGGTTTTTGGAGCGAACGCGAGGCGCTCTCGACGGTGTCGGCCAGGGCGATGATGCCACTCTCACGGGTGCTCGGCCGCGGCCCGGGGTAGCGGAAATTTTTCTCCTCGACCATCGGCAAATCCTCGGGATTTTCCAGCCGCCTATCCACTTTTTCGAGGTCCGCCTTCTTTTGCTCCTGGGCGCGGCGGTAGAAATAATAGACCAGCGAGTCGCCGTGATGCTCCTGGATCACATCGATGATGCGGGGGTTCAGCTTGTGTTTGACCGCTAGGTCGATGCCGTCCTTGACGTGGGCGATGATGATCATGGAGCTCATCGTGGGGGTGAGGGTGTTGTGGGGGTTTTCCGCGCCGTCGTGCTGATTTTCGATGAAATAGCCGGGCTTCTTGAGTTTCCCCACGTCGTGGAAATAGGAACAAACGCGGCACATCGGAGCGTTGGCGCCGACTTTTTCCGCAGCCGCTTCTGACAACGCGGCGACGACGAGGCTGTGATGAAAGGTGCCGGGCGCTTCGAGCTGCATTTGGCGGAGCAGCTTGTGATTGAGGTCCGTGAGTTCCAGCCAACTGATGTCGGTGGTCAGGTGGAAGGTGCCTTCGAAAAGTGGCAGCAGCCCGCTGATCAGCAGCGCGGTGACCATCGCCGTGCCAATCGCGGCGGCGCTGCCCGCGCCGAGGAGTTGGAGGTGATTCATCGCATCTGGCCCGAACACTGCGGCGATGTCTAACGGCCCGAGCACCAGTCCGAGCGCCAGCGTGACCAGTCCGACGTAAATCCCAGATTGCAGCAGCCGGATTCGTTTGCGGATTTGGTAGGCAAGCAGCACGCTCGTTTGCCCGGCGACCAGACTGAGAATCATGTATTGCAAGACATCATTTTGCGGGACTAACAGGCATCCGATCAGCGTGACATACACAGCGGAAAACGAGGCGACCGCGCGGCCTAACAACACGCCGTGGAGCATCGGTGCGAGCGCAAATGGGACTGCAAAATAGCGGAACATCTCGGGGATCGTGCCCACGTCCACTAACGACATCACCATCCGGATCATCAACAAGTGGCCGATTACGCCGCCGAGCACCAATACCACCCGGCTATTGCGGCGGCAGGAACTTTGCAAACTCACCTGAAACATGATGATCGCGGTGATCGCCAGGATGAAGCCGTAAAGTGCGCCCTTGAGCGGATCGTCCGCAAAAGCGGTGCCGTCGGATGCTTTGAGCACCAGCACCGCGCTGCTGACCGCGAAGGTGGCGTAGAGCGCGGCTTTCACCCAGAAGCTGTCTTCCAATGCCTGGACGACCGCATTTTCGCTATGCACCCGGCGTTTTTTTCCCGACGAGAGACCTTGTCGGGCCAACCGCCAGCGTTTGATGGCATCCAGAAATCCCACGGCGGTTTGTAAATCGGTTCCACGGGCAGGCGAACCAAGAGTCGATTCTTCCTGCCGGGCCGCGAAGCTATGGCGGGTTAGCCGGGTTGGCAATCTGGAAATCGGAGACATGCCAGCCCAAGGCTGGACCGCGAGATTCAGCTCGCCTGAAGTCAATCTCATGCTCCTGCAAGTTTTGCGGGCTGGTGAATGGTTTGCATGATTTTGCGGTGCCAATGGCCTAACGAGCGCGCCTAAGGCAAACTCCTAGCAATCTTAAATTAAACAGTTTATGAAAAAGGCTTGGAAACTGGCACGTAACCTGCAAATTTCCCCCGGTTCTTCGGGGGGAGAACAAAGTTTTGTCAAAAGTGTTTCGCGGGTCTCCCAGTGTCTATTTCGGACATTCCGGCGAGCGAGAATCGAGATGCTTATGACGACCAACGATCACAACACCGACGGCAGCGGGAATAACTTGGTTTTATTCCCAGCACAATTCCGCGTGCGATGCCCCCGCTGCGGCGCGGCTCCTCAGGACTCTCCGTTCTCGGATAAAGGCGTCCGCTATAGCTGCCGGAGCAGTGACGATTTCCAATCCGAAATCTGCGTGCAGTGGGAAAAGGATGGGGTCTCGGAAGGCTTGGTGGCGGACGCCCGCGATATTTTAAGCAAGTTCCAGTTCACCGGGATGGCCTCACTTCGCGCGGTGAAGTGAGCTGTCGGCAGGGTCGCAGAATGGACCGGTTGCGCTCCGTCCCTCATCCCAGATTTTCGATGCGGAACACCACAGGGGTGCTGTTGATGCAGTCGAGAGTCTCGATCTCGGCGAGCGCAGTCTGAAGTTTTCCGAAAGGACAGGTGTGCAGGAGGAACACCATGTCCACGAACTCCGCGTCGGGGTTGGTCGGGTTGACCGGTGAGTGGGTGCCGGAAATGCCGATGCGGTGATCCGCTAGTACCCGCGCGATTTCCGCGATGACTCCGGGCCGGTCGGTGACGTCGAAGCGGACATAATAGGCGGTCGAGGTTTCGCCAACTGGCAGAATCCGCCCGCTTTCTCGATAAGGCAAAAATCCCCGGTGGCCGGAAGCTTGGCCGAGCGAGCGAGCGGCTTCTACCAGATCTGCCACCACCGAGGAGGCGGTGGGATCTTGGCCGGCGCCGCGGCCGTAGAACAGCGATTCACCGGCGGCGTCGCCATGCACGGCGACGGCGTTGAAGACGCCGTGGACGGAGGCTAGGATGTGCGTTTGGGCGATGAACGACGGTTGGACGCGTAGTTCCACCGAGCCGTCGGCGTGCTCGCGGATCACAGCTAACAGTTTGACGGCGTAGCCAAGATTTTTCGCGAAGCTGATGTCAGTGGGGCGGACTTGCTCGATGCCGGAGACATGAATCGATGCCGGGGCGATGGGAAATCCGTAGGCCAGCGTGGCGAGGAGGATCGCCTTGTGGGCGGCGTCCCAGCCATTTACGTCCAGCGCTGGATCGGCCTCCGCGTAGCCGAGTGCTTGGGCCTCGCCGAGCGCGGCTTCGAAGGTCAACCCGGCATCGGTCATGCGACCGAGAATGTAGTTAGAAGTGCCGTTGATGATGCCTGAAAACGAGTAAATCCGGTTGCCGATGAACGAATCCTGCACGGTGCGGATGATAGGGATGCCACCGGCGACAGCGGCCTCGAAGTGGATCGGCGTGTCCATTTCTCGTGAAATGGCGAAGAGTTCGACGCCACGCTCGGCCAGCAGCGCCTTATTGCCCGTGACCACCGGCTTTTTCGCGCGCAAGGCGGCGGCCACGATGTCGAAAGCGTCGGTCGTCCCGCCGATCAGCTCGACGACGATGTCCACCGCCGGGTCGGCGACGAGTGAGCGCCAATCGGTGGTGAAAATTTCCTGAGCGACCTCGCTGGTGGTGGCACGGACCTTGGCGAGATCGCGGACCAGGATTTTCGCGATGTGCAGGGTCACGCCTCCGCCGGTGCGTCCGGTGATGAGTTCGCCGTTACGTTTGAGGGTGTTCCAGACGCCGGAACCGACGGTTCCGAATCCGGCCAAGCCGATGCCAAGGGAGGTGCAGGGGTTCACGCGGCGGACTCTGGCGGCGTTTTCCCGGCTCTCCAAGTCGGAAGCGTTTTAAAAATCAACGGCTCATCAAGCGATCGAGGACTGGCGCTCGGCTTCTAGCCAATCGCCGTGAGAATCGCCCGGCAGGCCTTGTTCCACCCGGCGGCGGTAGTTTAAATAGGCGGCACGGGCGATGGCATCGAGTGAAGGTTTCACGGCGGCTTTCTTCGCGGCGGGGGCTACGGCGGGAATCACTTTTTTGGCGGCGACTTTCTTCGCGGCTTTGGTGGCTTTCTTCGCGACTTTGGTGGCTTTCTTCGCGACGGGCTTCGGTGTTTTTTCAGAATCAACCGGTGCGGGTTCTGATGTCGGTTTTGCAATTTTCTTAGCGGCCATGATGTGGGGAGGGTTGGTTAGGGATGAGCACTCTAGGTGCCAAGCCGGACGCTAATCAGCCTTTCTGGTGATTGCCAGCCCATTACTTCCGCGTATAGTGCCGCCGTGGCGGAGACTTATTCATGGAGCGCATCGCGTCGCGGCGGGGCTTACCGGTTGCCCGGTCCCGATCATCTTGGCTGGTGGGCCGCAGTGGCGATGTTGCTCTCGATCCTGCTGCATGTGATCGTATTTTTCGCGCTCGATCAAATGAAGATCGCCTTCAAATTCGAGCAAGCTCGCGAACTCAGCACCCGCCCGATCGACGTCCGCCAAGTGGAAATCCGTCCGCTTGATACCGAGCAATCGCTCCCGCCAGAAGCCGTGGTCAAGCCGCCCACCGATACCGCCGCCTTGCTCGAGGACATCGAAATTTTGGAGATTTTACCCAAGGATCAGGAAATCGATATCAAGCCGGAAATCATTGAAGCTGAATATGCCCTCCGCCTTAATAACCCCGCTCGGGAAGGTGCGCCCGAGTCCGTCGCGGCCGAGGTTTCATCCGGTTTTGAAATCGAAGCCGACCTCCCCGAACTCGGTCGCCAAGCAGAATCTATCCGGCCCGCCGAGGTCGGCCAGCTCACCGTGGACCCCGGCGCGGTCCAAGCCGACGATTCAGAACTCGGGAAATTTACCGAAGAACTCATCCGCCAAGGTGCTAACGGCAAGGTCGAGAAAGGCACCCTCGACGGCGTGGCCTCGCTCGATGCCATGCTCGATCTCCCAGCGAACATTCTCCTCAGCAAGAAAACCATGTTGCCCAGCGACTTGCTCTTCGAGTTCAACAGCGCGGAACTCCGCGAAAGTTCCAAAGTCGGCCTGATGAAGCTCGGCCTGCTGATGGACCGCAATCCCGGCCTCTATTGCTGGATCGAGGGCCACACCGATCTCGTCGGCAGCGACGATTTCAACCTCAACCTCTCCATCAAGCGCGCCGAGGCCGTGAAGATTTACCTCACCAACTCCCTGCGGATGGACCCTTCCAAGATCCTCACCCGCGGCTTCGGACGCTATCAACCCATCATCATTTCAGGCACCGCCGAGGAACAAGCTGCTAACCGCCGCGTGGAAATCCGCATGCGCAAAACCCCGCCGATTAAGGAGCAAATGCAGATCGCGCCGCAAAAAGCCGTGATCATCGAAGAACCTCCGTCGCCCAAGGCCGTGCTGGTGAAACCGCAGCG
>JAYTEI010000012.1:0-10196 GCA_043735445.1 Akkermansiaceae bacterium
CGTTCTGACATACATCATGATGTATGCAACGCACACAAATTTACCTCACCCCTGCGGAAGCCGAGGGCGTTTCCCAAGTGGCCGCCTCGACTGACCGCAAGCGGAGCGAGGTGATCCGGGAAGCAATTGACCAATATCTTCAACGCTTCGGTCCCGAGGACAAACTCGGACGACTTCGCGCGGCATCAGGTATGTGGAAGGACCGCACCGACTTGGATCTGCAAACGCTCAGGCATGAGTTCGACCGCTTCTGATCATGCTCGTCGATACCGATATCTGGATCGACTACCTTCGCGGACAGCCGCAGGCCGACGAATTCATCGCGAGCCACGTGGCCAACCTTTTCATTTCAGCAGTGAGCGTGGCGGAACTCTATCAGGGCGTCAGGGACGGCAAGGAAACTTCCAAACTCGCCAAAACCTTGTCGGCCACCACGATCCTTCCTCTCACTGAAGAAATCGCGCGGCAAGCCGGACTCTATCGGCGGGATTATCGCTCCACTATCGGGTGCGGTCTCGCCGACTGCATGATCGCCGCGACCGCGAATCATCACGGTCTTGAAATCGCAACATTGAATGCCCGTCATTTCAAGATGCTGGACCACGTCATCTCACCGTATGAAAAGGTTTGAGCTGAAGCTGCAAGGTTGACGGAGACCAGGATCCCTGCCACATCCGCGGCGCGATGTTTTCCGTCATTCGACTCCGGGTTAAAATTGCCGCTGCCATGATTTGGCGGCAGGCGATGGCGCACGGGGTTTGAAGACGGACCTACCCATCCGCACGACTCTCCGGAACGCCCGCCAAGCGGCAGGTTCCGGGGATCCAAAGAGTCCCGCCCGTCGCCCGGACGTTCCGGTTTCCACCAGAAACCGCCATACCCATGAATACCGATGACTCCTTTGACCGCCGCAGCGTGATGCTCATGCTCGGCTCGGTGGTCCTGTTCGCCGCGAACACTCTGCTGGTCCGCGCCGTCGCGCTGCACACGCCCGCAGCGGACGGCTGGATCGCCACGATGGTCCGGGGCGGCGTCGGCTTGTTAGTCGTGTTTGCACTTTACGGCCGGGGCCGCGGGCTTGAGCCGCAGCGCTTGTTCCGGGGGAAATTGATCACCGCCCGCGGCATCATCGGGGCGCTGAGCATCGTGGCATTTTATATAACTATCGTGAAACTTGGAGCCGCCCGCGCGGTCATCCTCAATCTGACCTATCCGATCTTCGCCTCGGTCATCGCCGCCATCTGGCTCAAGGAAAAACTCAGCCGCGCCGCCATGCTGTGGATGCTCGTCGGCTTCGCCGGGTTGGTCATTTTCCTCAGCGACGACGGCCAATTGCTGCGCCCCTCTGGTTACGATTTACTCGCCCTCGTCGGCGCATTGGGCGCGGGTTGGGTGGTGGTCATCATCCGTCGCCTCAGGCACGAGGAACACCCGGCCACGATCTACGCCTCGCAGGCGCTTTACAGCCTGATCGTCGCCTCGCCGTGGGTGGGAAAAATTTCCGCCCTGCCCGCGCCGGCATGGCTCGGACTGGTCGCGGGCGCGGTGATCGTGACCATCGCGCAGTTGATCATGACCCGCGCCTATCAGTTCATGTCCGTCTCGCGCGGCTCGTCGTTGCAAATGCTCTTGCCGCTCGTCACCGCAGTGGGCGGCTACTTTTTCTTCGGCGAGACATTTCACCCTGCGGAAATCGCCGGGGCGCTGCTGACTCTCCTCGCCACTTGGCGGGTGGTCGCCAGCCGCTAGATTTTCTCGCTTCGCGATCCCCCCACCGGCTGCATACAGTCCGACCCACGATGCAGTGCCCGTTCTGTCAAACCCCGCTGGAGTCCGCTGCCTATGAATGCCCGGCGTGCCGACTGACGTTTCCGCGGGCCAGCGCCATGGTCGGCGCACTGCCCCGGCTCACGCCGATGGTCGCCGACACCACTGGCCTGCTTCCTCTCTCCGACGATGCGAAGTTAAAAAAGCGCATCATCCGGATCCAACGCCGCTTCCCTCAGCTCGTCCTGCAAGTGGTCATCCACGCCTTCCCCGCCGAGCATCCATTCGCGATGCATGCCTTCTGGATGTTTAATGCCGCCAACTTCGCCGGTGACATCCGCCGCGGCAAAGACAACCACGCCCTGTTAGTCGCGCTCGATCCCGTGCGCTGCGAGGCCGCGATCACCCCCGGCTACGGGCTGGAAAATTTTCTCAAAACCGAAACGCTCGATCATCTGCTAGAACTCGCCGCACCCGCTTGGGAAACTGGCCGCTGGGCGGACGGCATCCTCGGCGTGCTCGACGGGCTGGACTTGCTGCTAGAGTCCATAGCCATCCCCGAAGAAGCGCCCGAGTACGGCGAGTTCTAACACGCTCGCTCCTACCACAGTCCATCTTAGCCCCTAAACCTCTCGGGCACGAAGCCCAGATCGGTCGCCTCGGCCACGGCCAGCGCGATCTGATCGTGAATCACTGTTAGCGGCACTGGCGGCTGATAGTCGCGCAGCGCGGCGGCGAGCGCCTCACCCGGAGTGGTGGCACCAGTCTTCAACGCGCGATAGAGTTTCACAGATAGAGCTTCCGCCGCGCCGGGTGTTAGTAGGTCGGGAATGGCCGCGCGGAACGACTCCGGCAGGGTTTCATTTAAAACCACACCGCGTCGTTTCGCCAGCGCGCGGATAAGCTGATAGCCTTCCTCCGGCGTGGCGGTGGGGAAAATTGGGATTTTTACATCCACCCGACCGGGACGTTTGAGGTCCACCTCGACGAGGTCCGGGCGGCTAGTGGCGAGTGCCCACAGGATGCGCCCGCGGTTGCGGGAATCGCTCATCCGCTCTGCCATCATGCCATAAACGCGGCCGGACACGCCCGAGTCGCCAGAGTCCGCATTGCGCCGACCGAGTGCTTGGTCCGCCTCATCGACGAACACGATGCAACGGCCGAGCGCATCTAGCAGGCGGAAGATTTTCTCCAAATTGCTCTCGGTGCTGCCGACCCATTTGTCGCGGAAATTTTTCATTTTCACCACCGGTACGCCCGCTTCGCCGGCGAGACACTCGACCATGAACGTCTTGCCAGTGCCGACCGGACCGCAGAACAAATAGCCCATCGGCAAGGCTGCTAGATCCCCTGCCCGCCACAGCGCGATGTCCTGCCGCAGCCACGCCTTGATCGCGACTTGCCCGTGAAGATCGTCGAGCGTGCGGTCGGGCTTGATGAACTCGATGAGACCCTGCGCGTCCTTTTCGACAAGGTCTTTTTTTAGCCTAACTAAATCTAGCGGCGTGAGTTCCTTGCCGTGGTGCTGGCGGGTTTGCAGCAGGGTCTCGATGGAATTCAACGTCGCCCCCGCAAGCGCAGCGGCGGGTTCGGCCAACCCGGCTATGAACGGCTTGAGCGGCAGCGGATAGAGCACATTCAGTTGGTCGAGCGCGGGCAGCAATTCATCCTTCTGCGGCAGCGGCACGGCAATGCAAGCGGCCTGCGGGTTACGGGAAACGAGCGGATGCAGGTCGTTGAGATTTTCCGTTAGCAGGAACGTCGTGCAATGCTGCTCCGCGATGGCCGAGTCCGCCGCCCAGTCGCGCAACTGGCTGGCGATGGCACTCAGTTCGTAATTCGCGCCACCGTTAGAAGGCGGGACGATGAGGCCGGCGTTCTTCACAATCACCGCCACGCGGGCTGCCTTATCGGGCTTGAGCCGGGCCATGTTCGCACAAAACCGCAAGTAGTGAGTGATCACAATGATCGCCTCGCGCGGGGCTTTCGCCTGCATCACATCGTTCGCAGCAGGCGGCCATTCGGCGAAGCGATCACCGCCTTTTTCCACCCGAATGCCGTTGCCTAAATCATAACTGATGACCACATCGAACTTCCCTAACAACCGCTCGCGCAGAAACACATCCAGCGAAACGATCTTCGGTGCCGCGCCGCTAATAGGTAACATCACACGGTCATCCACATTGCCATGGAGGATGAACTGGGCACAGGCTCCGGACTCGTAAAGGTCGATGACTTCGGACGCCCACGGTGGGAGGGAGGGAGGTGTGGGAATGCTCATGGGCGATTGGTTGAGGATTTTTCCATCGGCTAATTGCGCTTGCGAATCCGCACCATTCCTAGCGAAACGACTGTGAATGAGCCGGGCAGTTCGAGAATGCATTCCACGGTGATCCGGGTTCCGGCGATCACCGGTTTTCCCATCATGATGCTTGCCTTCGATTCGATCAGGTGCATGGAACGAAGTTATTCTCCGGGCTTTCTGGTTCAAGTTTCAATTGCCACACGGCCTGCAGGAAGGGGAGGCAGATTATTTTCACCGGTGCGATCCACTATTTGGACTTTGACGCAGCAGGCGGAAGAGAAGAGAAGCGGCGAGACCCGGCAGCCATGCCTACTGGCCTCACTGCGGAGTCATTTCCTTCTTAATCTCGCCAACAGGAGTCGGAGCTTCGATGCCGGGGACCGACATGCCAAGCTCGGCTGCTAGATCGGCGAGGGCGATGTCTTCGAGGGCTTCGCGCTCGGAGGCTTGCTCCTTGAAACGAGTGGTGTCCAGGCTGTCGCGGGCGACGCGGGCGCGGCCAGCAGCTTTGGTATTTTCCTCCTCCACCATCTGATGGAGACGGTCTAACGTATCGCCCGAGCCGCCGATGGTGCTGAGCATGCCGCTGGCCATTTCATTCATTTCGGCGAGCGCCTTGTTCATCTTCATGCCGTCGAGATCCTTGCGCAGCGCCTCCATTTTGGCGCGGGCGGTCTTGATGGCGGTATCGCGAGAGAGGACGAGTTCCTTGTAGGTTTTTTCCGCGTCGTTGAGTTGGGAACGGTTGTCGGCGAGGTCTTTGCGGATGCGCTGGAGTTCGAGCGC
This sequence comes from Akkermansiaceae bacterium, assembly GCA_043735445.1. Lineage (GTDB taxonomy): Bacteria > Verrucomicrobiota > Verrucomicrobiia > Verrucomicrobiales > Akkermansiaceae > Luteolibacter. Next base: position 4,859 of record JAYTEI010000012.1, read on the forward strand.
GATTTCCCCGGCGAGGCGTTGATTGCCGGCGCGGAGGTTAGCGGCGGCTTTGGCCTTGAGGTCTTGCTCCTCGGCTTCCTGGCGTTTCACCTGCGAGATGAGTTTCTCACAAAGTCCGGCATGGGCTGATAGACCTTGGTTGAACTGGGCGATCTGCGTGCGGAGGTTTTCCTTTTCCAGTTCGAGCAGGGCTTCTGGATTGCGTTTTTCAAGACCCGAAACGAAGAGTCCGAGGAACCCGCGGAAGATGTTGGATAGGCGGCGGAACATGGCGGTGTTTTCTATTGGGGTTGCTATGGAAAAGAGGTTTGCAGAATCATTTATAGCAGAATTATTTCTCAGACTTGGATGAATTCTTTAGGAAATGATTCTGCTGTAAATGATTCTGCCCAAAATTCTTACTGTGGAATGGCGTTGCGCTGCGGAGCGGATAGCAGGGGCGGGGCCGGTTCGTCATCGTAAATCTGTGAGAACGATGCTTCGGAGAAGAGCTTCTCGGAGGACTGGAGGGATTGGGAAATGGTGTCGATCTGGACGCTGAGGCCGGCAGGGTCGCTCATGGTCATGCCGACTTCGCAAAGGTGGGTGATTTGCTGCTCGGTTTTTTCAATCTCAGCGGTGACGAGTTCTAGGCCGTCAGATGCTTTATGATGATTGTCCAAACGCTCGCGAATGGTGGTCACCCGGTCTCTGATAGAAGTGGCTAGACGACTTTCGGGCATCCCGGCAGCTTGGTCGCGGGCTTGGGCGGTCGCCAACTGGGCCTCGGCGGACTTGAGTTCCGCATCGATCTGCTCGCGGTGGGTGGCACCGAGAAATTGTTCGAGGCCGGACCGTTGGTGAAGCAATTTCAGATAGAGCCATAGCATCCGGTCGAGCGACTCGCCGCGGAAGTCTTCGACGCCGGTGGTGCCTTCCTTCGCGTTCATGCTGCGCCGCAGATTGAGCAGCTCCATGCAGCGGTGGCGCAAAGACTCGAAGCGCTGCTCGTCCTCCGGGCTGAGAAACGCCATCAATTGTGCGAAGCGCTGAGTGGAATTGACCGGGATGGGTGGCGGCAGTTTGCGTTGCCCTTTGAGCACGTTTTGAAAACGTGGATTCATCCCGAGAAACCCGAGGTAGCCGAGTTCTGCGGCAGCAAGAAATGGCAGGCACAGGATCGGCGCACCGCTCAAAACGGCGAGTGTAGCACCCGCGCCCAGTCCTAGCAGATGCCAGTGCCAGGTGAACGCCCGCTTGAGTGCGTCGCCCAATCCATCGGATGATTCCGCGCCCTTGTTCACGATGGAATGTTATGTTTTTCCGCTTCCAGTTTGTCGAGCAGCGACCGCACCTGGCGCACCGATTCAAGGAACGCAGGTTCTGCCTGCATTTCGCGTGCCGGACGGTCCGGCGGGGCCACCGCGAGTTGATGGGCGATGGTGCCGGGCGACGGCGTAAAAATAAACACGCGGTCGCCCAGATAGACCGCCTCGGGAATGTCGTGGGTGATGAAAAAAACCGTGGCCTCTAACTCCCGCCACAGCGACACCAGTAAATCCTGCATCCGCTGGCGGGTCGTCGGATCGAGCGCGCCGAACGGCTCATCCATCAGAATGATCCGCGGATGCATGATCAAGGTGCGGGCGATGGCGACGCGCTGGTTCATGCCGCCGCTGAGTTGATGGGGATATTTCAAAGCGTCCTTGTTAGGATCGAGGCCGACCTTGGCAATCCACTCGCGGGCCCGCTCGCGGCGCTCCTTGGTGGGGACTTGCTGGCATTCGAGACCGAAGGCCACATTATCGAGCACCGTGCGATGCGGGAAATTTGCATAATCCTGAAATACGAATCCGCGGTCGGGTCCAGGTTCCGTCACCGCTTCGCCATGGACTAACACCGAGCCAGAACTCGCCGGAAAATGCGGAGCCAGCCCAGCGATGAGCCGCAACATCGTGCTCTTGCCACAACCACTTGGCCCGAGCACGCCGATGAATTCACCGATCTTCGGAATGTCTGCCACCGAGAAACTAACATCTCTTATCGCGGTAAACTCGCGGGACGTGCCAACATCGTAGGTCTTGGTTACATTTTTGAAATCAACCACCAATGGCACGCCGACGATAAGCGGCGCGTCCTTCAGTTCGCAGGGCTGCTCCGAAGCTGCTAGTTCAATTTTCGCCATGAGTGATGTAAGGAAAAAGCTGGCGCTGCAGCAGCATGATCGAGCGATCAATCGCCCACGCCAGCAGCGAGATGATGAACAGGCACAGATAAATATGTTCCTGAAATCCACGGCGTTGGCTGTTGATGATGAGCGCGCCGATGCCGGTCTGCGCGTTGATCACCTCGGCTAACATAATATAACCGAACGCCAGCCCGAAGATCAGCCGCAGGCTGTTGACGATCTCTGGCAAGGCCAGCGGCAAGATCACTTTGCGTAAAACTTGATGCCCGGCGATGGGGAACCACAGCGCGAAGCCCACCACGAAGCCGCCTGCGAAACGATACCAAGCGGCCTTAGCTGACAACTCGACGGCGAGCGTTCTAGCAGGATCGTCGCGCAGTAAATACCAGCCGATCATCACCAGCAGCCCGTAAAACACGCCACTGATCGCCGCGAGCCGTGCGCCCTTTTTCCGCGAGCCGTGGGCACCGAGGGTGTAAGCGGTGTCGATGAAGCGGTCGGGCACGGCGTTCACCGTGTTGACGGTGTCGAAGATCACGAAGGCGATGGTCGCGAAGAAAATGAACATCACTTTGTTAAACTCGCCGAGGCCGAACCAGACCATCGTCAGCGGGATCAACGCCGCGATCGGGATGCTGCGGCCAAACAACACCAGCGGTTTGAAAAAGGCATTTAGCCGCGGATAACTTCCGGCGATGACGCCCAGCGGCACGCCGATGGCACCGGCTAACAGGAAGCCGCCGAGCACCCGCGCCAGCGAAATCACGATGCTGCGCGACAACTCCCGCCGCCACAGATCGGGAAACGAGGCGAAGGTTTCTGCCGGAGTTGGCAGCGTGTAAGCGTCCACGATCCGGTGGCCCTCAATAGTGAGTGCCCACCACACCAGCAGCACAAAACCGATGCAGCCCGCGCCGAACATCAGCCCTTCGGCATAGCTCGGGGTGTCACGGATGGTCCGCACCCGTTTCCACCAAGAGTGCCGCAAGCTGGCTTGCGGGAGTTTCGCTGGGTATTTCGAGTCGCTCATTTAAGGGATCAATTCAACTGCGCACTCTAACTTGATCTAAACCCTCAACTCACTCGGGAGTTTCCAGCGCGATCACCTTGATCTCTACCCGCCGGTTAAGCGCATGGTTGTTAGGATCATTCGCATCGAAAGGTTTATCCCAGCCAGCCCCGTCGGTGGAAAACTGATTGGCGTTGAAGTTAGGGAATTTTTTGAGGATCTCCGTCTTCACCGCAGCGGCGCGGTTACCGGAGAGTTCCTTGACCATTTGCGAACTCACTTGGCCGCGCATCGAGCCGTCGGTGTGGCCCTCCACCACGATGTTCGCCGCGCCATATTGGCCGGCCAGTTTACCGACTTCCTCCAGCACCGCATCCACGCCGGTTTCGTAGGGTTTCTCGATGTCCTTGCCGTTCTCACGGATGGTGATGGTCTTGCGCAGATCCCACGAGTTCGGATAGAAATGCAAGGTCACCACCTTGGTTAGGATCTCATTGCCCTCGGCCTTGATCGACTGCACGGTCTTGGGCGCGAAGTTGATTTGGTATTGGTTGCGGCTGGATTTGTAGGGTTCCTCATTCTCCAGCTTTTGCAGAATCGAGAAATCCATCACTTTGTCGAACGGCACTGCTTGGCTGATGCGGTTCATTTTCCGATAGAGTAAATAGGCGGTGTTCCAAGTCCGCTCGAAGTTGGCGGGGTTGTTTTGGTTCATGAAGAATTCGCGGTTCTCGGCGTAGTTCGTCGAGTGCGCGTCGCCTAACATCCCAAGCGTGTCAGCCTCGGGGATGCTGTAGAGTTTGGACATGTGGCCGGCGGCACTCTTCTTGCCCGCGTCGGTTTTCATTTTCTCCATGCCGTCGAAAATCCCGCGCACCAGGCCTTCACAAATATCCAAATGGTCGCGGGCGAAATCGCCGCGGGCGAACCACACGTCCGCGATGAGTTTGTTAGCCGTGGCGGTGCTCACTAGCAGGTGATTGCCCTTAATCTCGCTGAGATTGTAAATGTCTGGTGCCCACGAGACACAGGCGGCGATGGACTTGTCGCTGCTGAATGCGGCAGCGGCTTGGAACGCGTCCTCGGTGTAAATGAAGCTCACTTCGCCCGGTTGCACGCCGCCGTTGACCAGCGCGTTGAGCAGGAAATACTCGGAAGGTGAGTTCTGGGCGAGCACCACCTTTTTGCCCTTGAGGTCAGAAATTGTCGGGCTGTTAGCATCGCGGGCAGCACTCTTGCGGATCACGATGCCGTCGCCGCCATTTGAGAAATCTACCTGTTGGAAAATGCGCGGCATGATCCGCGGATCCTTCTTCAGCTCATCCATGAACAGCGGCACCATGTCGAGCGTCGCCCAACCGATGTGGACCTTGCCCGAGGCGTAGGCGTCGCGCATCGCGACCGGATTGTCGATGAGCACCAGCTCCACCTTGAACGGCTCGCCGCCGGGTGTGGTCCAGATTTTCCCGGCAGTCGCGCCTTCGTTTTGCAGGATGATCGGTGCCCAGCCGGCCCAGACGTTGAGCGCGAATTTCACCGTGCGCGCGTTCATCGGATCGTAGGCGCTGGTCTGCGTGATCGGTGGCAGCTTCTCGCTCGGCTTGAAGACGTATTCCTTCACTGTCGTCGGCACGTTAGAGTCGGCGGCTTCCACGCCTTGGGCACCGGTTAGTTCGTCTTTGGAAATCGTGGCCGACTTACTGGACTCATTTTTGGGGAAAATCACCGCCCCGAAATCCGTAGGCCACAAGGCCGAGGATCACGCTGGCGAGGACGATAAAAAACAACGGTTTGGGGCGGGATTCATCACTCATGGCGTGCGCAGACTGTGGTGCTGATCCCAGAAGTTCAAGCAATCACTTCAAGTTTAGGAACAGATTCGCGATTTCCAACAAGCACCTTGCCAGTGCCCTATCTGTTATGGTGCCACTCTATCAGAGTTCACTTTAAAATCTCATCTGGCAGCTCGTTCGCATCATCCGCAGTGCGCGGCCAGTGGCTCGATAACGTATCCCCGAGCCGTCGCACGCCTTCGCGCAGCGCGTCGAGCGGGCCGCCATCATGCATCTGCCGGACCATCGCGGCCACGGCATCTATCCAGTAGTTAGACGGGACCACGGCGTCGAAGCCACTATCGCCGATGATCACCACTTTCTTCATCC
>JAYTEI010000013.1:0-10181 GCA_043735445.1 Akkermansiaceae bacterium
TTAGGGATCCGTGGGAGGCTTCTTCGGGCGCGGAGTTCTCGCTTGGGTGGCTTTTTTCGCGGCGGTCTTCCTGGCGGCTTTCTTCGCTGGAGCTTTCGCCGGAGGTTTCGTTTCCAAGACAACCGAGAACTCAGCAGGCTCCGGGATGAATTCCGGTGCGGGTGAAAACGTCGGCTCCGGGGTCTGCGCGGAAACGGATACCCTCGCGAGATCAGGAGATTTTCTCGCAAGCAGCTTGGCAACCACCATTGCGGAAACAATCGCCACCAACGTCGGCACGCTTGGCAGCCAAACCGCCGCCACGCCGAACCCGATCCACTGCGCTGCCACGGCCACTCCCGCGAGAGCCAGCATCCCCATTTGCCGCACGAAATCCGAACCGCCAGCCAACAGAATCAGCACGCCGACGACCATCGCCAGGATTCCAAGCTCCCAGTCCTGCGAGAGCCGGGGAAATTCTTGGGCTTCGGAAAGCCCTTGATTCGAGGCGATGGCCGCGATGACGGCGGAGAGATTTCGCGAAAACTCGCGTGTCGCCGGTTCCGCCGCAGTCTGGTCGTCGCGCAGGATCACCGGGTCGGGCGCTTGTTTCGGAAACAGGCCGTCGCCGCCGTCGATCAGAGCTTCGGCGGAAATTTCGGCGTAGGGCGACAGCGGTTTCAGCGGCAACGCGAGACGTCCGGACTCGTCGATCGGCACGATCGGGCCGGCCGGGCCGAGCTTGAGAAATTCGCCCAAGCGCACCTCCACACCCTCCAGCGGAAGGTCCAGTCGCTGGAGCACGGTGAGCAGGGAAAACGAAAACACCACCCGGTCCTCCCACCGCGCCAGCAGCGGGACAAACCGGGAAGGCGGTTCCGATTCCAGCGCGGAAAACCCTGCGAGCGTCGTTTCCCCGCCGAGGACGATGCCTTGAATCGGCAGCCGGTTCACTAGCGGCAAGGCCGACGCGTCACCACGGACTTTCTCCGCCGCGATCGACGTCCGCCGGAAAGCGGGCGGCATTTGCGAGGACACCACCCCTCGTGAAAGCGGTGCCGCCATCACCAGCGAATCGAAGTGCGTCAGCGATTTCTCCAAAGCCGCGAGCCCGATGGGGTCCGGCTTTTCCCACGCAAACACCGCCGCCGTCGCGGCTTTCTTCGCGCCGAGGCGATTGAAGTTAGAGAAAATCACCGCCAAGTCGATCGGCGCGGGCGGCGATGATTGAAAAAATCCTTTGAGGTCGTCGCCCAGCGCAACGATCACCGGAGCTTGGCGCTTGTCGGCTTTCCTATCCGTCGAAAAGGTCCGCAGTTTCCACGGATCCTCACGGCTTCCCTGGCCGGAAATGAACAGCGCTCCGTTCGACGAACCACTCGCCACTGTGGAGAAAGCCACGCGATCCAAGGAGGTTCCGGGGATCCATTGCCATGCTCCCAGCGCTGCCGCCGCCGAGACGAGCAACACCCAGAGCCAGCGATGGAAATTCCCGGTCACGGCTTGATTTTGCGGATCGCCGCCAGGATCGGCGCGAGCGGGGCTTCGAGCGCCGTGCCGGCCGTCACCTCGCCGAGCAAGCGACCTGCCGTCGCGATGTGCGGCCGGTACCACTCATCGCCGCGGTTTTTTACGATGTTCCCAAACGCGCCGAGCGCCTGCATCAAGCGTTGGGCCGCGCATTCGTGAAACAAGGTTTCCAGCGGGCGTTCATCCGCGACATCCTCCCAGAGTGTTAGGAGTGCCTCGCGCTCCTCCGCCGAGTGGTCGAGATACGGATCGAAAATCAGCGATGCCAGATCGTATTCCTGGCGCCCGCGGCGGAGGCCTTGGAAGTCGATGAGCCAGACCTGGTCGTCCTTGATCATGAGATTTTGCGATTGGAAATCCCGGTGTACCAAGTGCCGCGCCACCGTGCCCAAGCGTTCTGCGAGATTGATGAACGCCGGCTCTTTCCGCAGCCCCTCCGCGTCCAGCCCTAGGAAATCCTCGACCATGAACTCGAAAAAATACTCCTGCTCCCAGCGATACAGCGCCGCATCGAACGGCGCCATCAGATGGAAATCCTTGGCCGGCTTTGCGTAAAACAAGCGGTCCACCTGCTCGAACGCCGAGCGATAAAGCGGTAAGCGCTCTGCCCACGGCTGATCTTTGAGCGACAACAAATCCACATCTCCCAGATCTTCCACCAGCACCACCCGGTGCCGCGCCCGCTCGTGGAGGATCGATGGCACCCGCAATTTTGCCTGTTTCAGGAAATGGGAAACCGGGATGTATTGGGAATTGTCCTCGCGTTCCTCGTTCCAATGAATGCCGATGAACGGCTCGTGGACCGGCGATTTCACCCGGACGATCGTGCGGCCCGAGGCACCGCGTTTGATCGGCAACAAGGTGATGGGCACGGTCGGGTCCACTCCAAGGTACTGGCGGGCGGTGGAAAGGATCGCTTCGGTTGGCATGGGCGGCGGCAAACTAGCGTGAAAAACCGCCCGTCTGCCAAGGGAAATCCGGTGGCATCACTCGTCGTGATAAAACCACAGCGTCACTAACAACCCCACGCCGATCCCCCACAACAGCCAGTTATTCGTGAACATGTATGGATAAACCATCAGCGCGCACCCGATCACCCGCGGCTGCCACAGCTCCAGCCTCTTCCCGTATCTGAACGCCCCCCACCCGATGGTCCCGAAGATAAAGCCGGCAAGCAGGTTGTAGGGATCGAGGCTGAAGTTCATTCGGTTAAGGCATCCTAAATAATCCGGACGAAAAACCCAGCGCAAGTTTAAGGAGGGTGGGCGTCTCGCCCACCGCATTCATTTATCCCTCCCCTCAAAGTCGCCCCAAACCATGGGCGACATCGACCCGCAGTGTTTACGGGTTTTCCATTCGCCGGGATCCTTCTCATGGAGCGCTGGCTTTAGTCGGCGAGTTCTCTCCCCCTTTTTCACCCCTCCCGCGAGCCAGCCGCTCGAAACACGCCGACTAAAGTCAGCGCTCCGCCCCCGCTATCACCTTCCCTTCCGGCATCTGGATTGAAAGCCCGCCCATCTGGAACTAACCTCCCCGGCAGTCACATCGGAAAAGGCTAACCAAACGCATCATCATGAGCAAATCCATCGAACTCCCGGATCCGCTTTTCGCCGAGATCGACGGCTATGCAAACCGGGTCGCCGCGTCACCCGTTACGGTCATCCTTCAGGCTTGGGACGAATTCCGGCGTCGTCATCCGCAAGCCCCGGATTCCGCCCCGCTCCCAAAGCCCGGCTCCGATGAACTTCTGGCCATGGTGCGTTCTCTCAGAGGTTCCATCTCGCTACCCCATGACGTGCCGGACGAGGCTTTGATCACCCAAGCCAGGACGGAGAATGCAGGCACCGTTGCCACGATGGATTCCAGCCATGTGATGCAAGCCATCGCCAGCGGCCACAGCGGCTTCGAGGATGAAATTCAGATCGCCTGCGCCAGCGCGGTCACCGGACTCACCGCCATCATCACCCGGAATCTGCCCGACTACTCCCACAGCCCCGTGCCGGCGATGACGGCCCAGGCTTGGCTTGAGCAACATCCCCCACAAACGACGGACTGAAGTTCCCGCACCCCATTTATCCCGACTCCACTTCCTCCACCCCGCCTCCCACCCTATTCGTCCAGACATGAGAAAGATCCACTACACCCTCTATCGCGAGGATTCGGATTACGTCGCGCAGTGTCTGGATTTTGACGTCTCCAGTTTTGGGGCAACCAAAGAAGAAGCCCTGCGGATGCTCAAGGAGGCGGTCGAACTCTATCTCGAAAGGTAGTCCAGGACTTCAGTCCGTTCTTCATTCCAAAACCCAAGAGCGGACTGAAGTCCACGACTACTTTTTTCAGCACCATCTTCCACATGGACTATTCCTCCCTCATTTCCAAACGCCGCCATGCCAAATACCGGGACGATCAAGGTCGCTCGTTTATTGTTCCTCATCCCCGCAAGGATATTCCCATCGGCACCCTCCGCTCGATGATCCGCCAAAGGATTGGTCCAAGGAGTTCTTCGATTGATCACTCATGAAAACACCCCATAACAACCGACTCTTCCTCCCCTTATCCATGGCAAATGTCTGTTATTTGGGACTGACCCCGGCGCATTTCGATGGAGGGATCGACGACGCATGACTGATAAGAAAGCTTGATCTCTGGGCTGTTGGATGCCCTTAGTCAGGCAAATGATTTCGACAGCTTCAATCGAAACCAAAGCGTCCGCCGTGATTTCAAGGGCTGGTGCGGACGGGATCATTCCGGTTCCGTTGGACCTCATCGCGAGGACTCTCGGTTTCGAACCGTATAAATTTGAGGGTCAAGGAGAGATCAGCGGACTTGTCGATTACGACAATAAGAAGATCTACATTAACGGCAACGAGTCGGAAACCCGTCAACGGTTCACCTTGGCTCATGAAATCGGTCACGCTGTCATGCACAATGGCCAACGTATTGTTGACTATCGCAAGACGATAGACGCCCCAAGCACGGATATTGAACGGGAGGCCAACCGATTTGCATCTGGGCTTATAATGCCGCTGGATCGTTTTAAAGCCGCGTGGAGGGAACGCAACGGGAACGTTTATCGGGTCGCCGCCTATTTCGGAGTTTCTCACGCAGCCGCGAGCTTCAGGGCTAAAAATCTTGGCCTTGAGCTGCCATGAGTGAGAACGTGGTTGATGAGTTCGCCAAAGCGTTGGCCGAGGTTGAAAAAGAGTCTCCAATACCAGTGGATTCTTTGGCCCCTGAACTCGCAGGAGCGGGCAAGCGTGACCACGACGCCTTGGATCGGGAGCAAACACTGGCATTAAGATACGCCGTTTCTGGGTTTGTTGGCATCTTGTTGATAATTGAATTGCTCGGTCTTTTCATGATCGTGGTCTGGCAGGGACGCGCCACTTTAAATTAGGCGATACCGTGTTTGGAGTTTTGACAACCGGGGTGCTGCTTCAAACGTTTTACAGCTTTCGAACGATTGTGACGCATCTGTTCCCGCAAGGAGCGAAAGACTTCAACGGCAAGGGCTAGAACCCGAATTTTTTGGAGACCGTCGAATTAATTTCGTCCTGACCGACTACCGCAAGTTTAGGATGGTTCCAAGCCCCGCTCCCGAACACCACAATTCTAGCTTAGCTCCTATCCCGAATTTCAAGGTCCACCTCAGTTCTATATCAATGACTTGTTCGAGATTGTCCTAAATTTAGTCTTATGACTAAATTTAGGACAACGAGTTGCTTGGACGGAATTCGATCCGGTGGACGGATGAAGTTCACGCCCGGCTATCCACCATGCTGTCACTCACCGCAGCAGATTCCAAGCAGTCACCAGCGCCTTGAGGCCGGCCATTTCGATGGAGGGATCCACGCCGGCGCCCCATAGCAGGCGACCGTCGTCGTGCTGGAGTTGGACGTAGGAGGCGGCGCTGGCGTCCGAGCCGCCGCGGACGGCGTGGGAGCGGTAGTCGGTGACTTTGAAATCCTTAAGGCCGGCGTTTTCCAGCGCGTGGACGAAGGCGTTGATCGGGCCATTGCCGAAGCCTTCGATGGCCTGCTTCACACCGTCAGTTAGAATGCTGGCCTTGCACTGGACCAGCCCGCGCTCGCCGGTTTGGTGGATGAGTTCGTAGTCGATCACGTCGAGCGGGATGGCGATGTTTACAAACTCTTCGAAAAACGCCTCGCGGATTTCGTCGGTGGTTAGCTCGCGGCCATGTTCGTCGGCGAGGTCGTAGATCCGTTTGCCGACTTGCGGGTGCATCGACTTGGGCAAATCGAAGCCATGCTCGCGGTCGAGGACGTAGGCGACGCCGCCTTTTCCCGATTGGGAATTGATGCGGATGATCGCCTCGTACGAGCGGCCGATGTCCTGTGGGTCGATCGTGAGATACGGCACGCCCCACGGGGTGTTAGGATCGAGTGCGGTTTCCTTCGCGCGGCGGTCGAGGCCTTTTTTGATCGCGTCCTGATGAGAGCCGGAGAAGGCGGTGAAGACGAGTTCGCCGGCATACGGTTGGCGCTCGGACACGCTCAGGCGAGTCACCCGTTCGTAAACTGTGCGGATCGACTGGAGGTCGGAAAAATCCAGCCCGGTGGCGATTCCGTGGCTGTTGAAATTCAGCGCGAGGGTGACGATGTCGAGATTTCCGGTGCGCTCGCCGTTGCCGAATAGCGTGCCTTCCACCCGGTCTGCGCCGGCCATCAAGGCGAGCTCGGTGGCGGCCACGCCGGTGCCGCGGTCGTTGTGGGTGTGCAGTGAGACGATGAGCGAAGCGCGTTTATCGAGCTTCCGGCACATCCACTCGATCATGTCGGCGTGGATGTTAGGGGTGGTCCACTGGACGGTGTCCGGCAGGTTGACGATCATTTTCCGAGCAGGCGTCGGCTGCCAGACGGCGGTCACCGCGTTGCAACATTCCAGCGAGAAATCCAGCTCAGTGTCGGAAAACGACTCGGGCGAGTATTGCAACACCACCTCGGTGCGCGGGACGCTTGGCACTAACGCTTTTACCAGCGTCGCGCCGGCGATGGCGATTTGCTTGATCGACTCGCGCGACGCATCGCCGAAGGTGACCCGCCGCTGGAGTGGCGAGGTCGAGTTATAGATGTGGACGATGGCCCGCTTCGCGCCGTCGATGGCCTCGAAGGTCCGGCGGATGAGTGCCTCGCGAGTCTGGACTAACACTTGGATCGTGACGTCGTCCGGGATCCGGTTTTCATCGATCAAGCGGCGGAGGAAATTGAACTCGGTGTCTGCGGCGGACGGGAAGCCAACTTCGATCTGCTTGAAACCGACGCGGACTAACAAGTCGAAGAACTCCAGCTTTTCCTCAATCGACATCGGCTGCGGCAACGCTTGATTGCCATCGCGGAGATCGACCGAGCACCACTGCGGGGTGTGCGTCAGCGTCTGGTCCGGCCAAGTGCGATCAGGCAAGCTGACCGCCGGAAATGGGCGGTATTTCGAGAGAGATGACGGATGCATTTTTGAAAATTAGTGAGAGGTGAAATGAAAATGGCTGCGCCTCAAGGTGGGCGGGCCGGTGAACGAAAGTGAAGGAAAGAATCGGTCAACGGGCGGCCAACCCTAGGAGAAGGGGGCGCAGCAGGGTTCCGTCGCGGAGCAGGTTCACGCCGGGGAAGCTAAGAAATTCCCTGCGTGGGTCAACCGCGAAGATGCGGCGGGCTTCTAGCAGACACCCGGCTTTTGGGTTGCTTTCCGCGCGGATTCGGCGAGACACAGCGCACGCAAATTACGAAACTCCCTCGCTCGTCGCCGCCGTCGTTATTTCCACCCTCGCTCCTGCCTTCGCCATCACGGATGCAGATATCGCCACGACTTTCTCCGCCGCGCTTGATGGCACCTACACGAATGTGACGCTCGGGAAATTCATCGAAGGGCAGAAACCGGCGACCCTGACACTCTACACGGTGAGTGGCGTGGGCCATTTCGAAGTGTCGATCCAAGACCTCTTCGGCACGAATCAGAACGGCACATTCACCATCGGTGCGCCGGTGGTGAAGAAAGCCCCGGAGATCAATGTCTCGGAATTGGCGACTCAGTTGAGCGACGGAAAGTCCAAGGTCTTCATCCCGGTGCGTAAGGTCGGCCAAGTCAGCAACCCGGTGAAGCTCGTGATTAAAAACAGCGGCACCGCCAGGCTCACCGGACTGGGTGTGACTCTAACTGGAGCGGACCGCGCGAAGTTCAAAGTTTCCGCACCTCCGAAACTCAGTCTAGCGCCGGGTGAGAGCACTTTCTTGAAAGTCACTTACACGGCCACTGCCAAGGCCGCAGTGAGTGCCGGGCTGCGCATTTCTAGCAACGACAAGGACGAGAATCCTTTCAACCTCAAATTGCAGGGTGCCGTCGTCCGCTTGATCGACACTCTGCCTTAACGAACCACGCCGCGCTCGGATTTCTCGATGAACTCGATCAAGTGCCGCACCACCGGAATGTCTCCGGTGTGAGTGGCCTTGAGCGAGCTAAGAGCGAGGGCGAGGTTCACGTCTTTCTTCAGGAATAGCTTCTTGTAGGCCGTTTTTAGGGCGTTGAGGTCTTGCTCGTCGAAGCCACGGCGTTGCAGGCCGATGGCGTTGAGGCCGCGGGTTTTCGAGGGGTTTCCCTCGACGATCATGAACGGCGGCACATCTTGCACGACCCGCGATAAGCCGCCAATCAGCGCGTGCTTGCCGACTCGGCAGAATTGGTGGATCGCGACTGCGCCGGAAATAATCGCGTGGTCATCCACCTCGATGTGACCTGCTAGAGCGACTGAGTTTGATAGAATGATATGGCTCCCGAGCTGGCAGTCGTGAGCGATGTGCGCATAGCAAAGGAACAAATTGTGCGAGCCGATGCGGGTGACGGAGTCCGCATGGGTGCTGCGATGGACGGTGGTGTTTTCCCGAAAAACATTGTGGTCACCGACTTCCAGATACGTCGGCTCACCGGCGTATTTGAGATCCTGAGTTTTTCCGCCGAGCACCGCGAATGGGAAAAACTCGTTGGCGCGGCCAAATTTCGAATGCCCTTCTAACACGACGTGGGAGTGCAGCACGCAGTCGTCGCCGACCTCGACATTGGCTCCGATCACGCAGAACGGCCCGACGCGGACATTGTGCCCCAGCTTGGCGAGTGGCGAAACGATGGCGGTAGGGTGGATCACGCCGGAAATCTCTGCGGATGAGCGCGGAAAAGACGAGGCTTTTTTCTCTACGGCGCTTTCGAAACCGGATTTTCTCGATCGCGGCGGCGAGCCATGACGAGACTCGGCCATGTCCACACTCGCCGAGTCCTACGCCGATCTCCCCACCACTCGCGGCCCGATGCGGGTGCATCTCTTCATCCCCGAGGGCGGCGCACGCTATCCCGCCGTGATCTTTTACTCTGAAATTTTCCAAGCCACCGGCCCGATCCGGCGGATGGCTGCGGCGCTGGCGGGCGAAGGCTATCTGGTCGCCGTGCCGGAGGTTTATCACGAGTTCGAACCGCCCGGCACCGTGCTGGCTTACGATGCGGAAGGCTCAGCTCGTGGAAATTCTCTGAAGACCGAAAAGGAAATCGCCTCGTATGACGAGGACACCGACGTGACCGCAAAATTTCTGCTAGACCACGGCTCGTGCAGCGGAAAAATCGCCAGTTACGGCGTCTGCCTAGGTGGTCACCTCGCGGTGCGAGCGGGCCTGCATCCAGCCGTGCAGGCGGTGGCGGCCTTCTATCCGACGGATCTTCACACCGGCGCTCTCGGTCTCGGCAAATGCGATGACACACTCAAGCGGCTGCCTAACATCCAGGCTCCGCTGCTAGTTGTCTTCGGCCGGCAAGACCCGCACATCCCGCTGGAAGGCCGGCGGCTGGTCCAGCGCGCGTTGGACGAAGCCGGGGCGGATTTCGAGTGGCACGAGTTCAACGCCGCCCACGCATTTCTCCGCGATGAAGGCACCCGCTACAATCCCGCCTTGGCACGGGTGGCGATGGCTGTGCTGCTGCGGTTTCTAGCAGAGAAGATTGGGTGAGCCGCGCCGATTCTGCGGGAAACGAAATGGTTGTAGCCGTGCTAACACCCTCATTCACTTCCTGTGCAATCCGAAGGTTGGATGCCGTTTCTCGTGCTTCACCACGGTCACGCGGATCAAGTCTTCACCAATGGTCCGAAACAGGATCACATCAGGAAACCGCTTCATCAGCGGTCTTCGAAGATCTCCCCTCAGCACCATCCAGCGGGTCGGCATGGCCGCAATCGCGAAAACCTGACGTTCGAACTCGTCGATGAAATCGCCTCCCAAGCCGACTGAAGATGATTCGTAGTGAGTCCTTATCTCCTCAAGCGGGACATGAGTTCCACATGGGAAAGCGGGCTGACCGTGCCCGACTCCAGCTCGGCGTCACGGGTAAGTGCCAGGGAGACCGCGTCCTCGGCGGTTAGATCTACCGCCGCAATGTAGGGTTCCTCAATGCTTTCCCAAAGAGAGGGGGCGGAGGGCTTCGGCGCACTTCTCGGTGTAGTGGTCGAAGGCGGCGTTGAGCGAGGTGAATGTGGAGGGCGGGATCGGCTTGAATCCTCGGGGCGAAGGGGATCGTGGAAGTCATGACAGCCCTACCATGCAAAATCGGGGCGACCTGTTTAGTGAAAAAGCCGTGATCTCAGGTTGGTGGCGTTTGCGAGTCTGCCTGCCAATCGCCCT
>JAYTEI010000014.1:0-10169 GCA_043735445.1 Akkermansiaceae bacterium
CCCTAACCGTCTTGTCCGCAATGAGGACACCGCCACCGAGACCTACGCCCAATTCACCGCCGAGCCATTCGAGCGGGGATACGGCCACACCATCGGCAATTCGCTCCGCCGCGTGCTTCTCTCTTCGTTAGAAGGCGCATCAATCACCTCCGTCCGCATTGCGGGCGTGCAGCATGAATTCTCCAGCCTCCCAGGCGTGGTGGAAGATGTCACCGACATCGTCCTCAACCTGAAGAAGGTGAAATTCTCTCACAACGAAAAGGATCCGCGCATCCTCACCATCAAAGTGGAGAAGGAAGGCGTCGTCACTGCCGGTGACATCATGGCGGACCACATTTACGACATCGTCAACAAGGACCAGGTCATTTGCACCCTCGATAAGAAGGTGAAGTTCGACTGCGAATTCGAAGTCCGCGTCGGACGCGGTTTCTCCACTGGCGACGAAAACAAGCGCAAGGACCAACCGATCGGCGTCATCGCCATCGACTCGATCTTCTCGCCTGTCACCCGCGTGAAATACTCCGTGGAAACCACTCGGGTCGGCCAGATGACCGATTTCGACAAGCTGATCCTCGACATCTGGACGGACGGTCGCATCACGCCACAAGACGCGCTGCTCCAAGCCTCAGCCATCCTCCGTCATCACCTCGACGTGTTCGTCAATTACGACGAAAATGCCGTGGACTTCGAAGAAGCACCGGCCGAGTCCAGCGAAGAGAATGCCGCTCTGAAGAAGCTTCTCAACATGTCGGTCAACGAAATCGAACTCTCGGTCCGTGCCGCCAACTGCCTCAACAACGCGAACATCACTTCGGTGGGCCAACTCGCGATGAAGTCAGAAGCGGAAATGCTCAAGTATCGCAACTTCGGCAAGAAGTCCCTCAACGAAATCAAGGACAAGCTCGTCGAGCTCGGCCTCGGTCTCGGGATGTCCTTCGAATCCTCGTTGCTCTCCGGCCCTGCCGCTGCCTCACGCGGACCGCGCCTCGGTGCGGAAGACGAAGCGCCAGTCGGCCTTGCCGATCTGATCGCTCAAAACCTCGACGACTAACACATTTAAACTAGAAACGGAAGCAACCGATGAGACATCGCAGCAAAACAGTAAAACTCAAACGCAACGCCTCGCAACGGCGTGCACTGCTTGCCAACCTGGCATGCAACCTAATCGAGCACGGCCGCATCAAGACCACGCTCGGCAAGGCCAAGGCACTCCGCCCGGTCGCGGAAAAGTTGGTCACCCTCGCCAAGCGCGACGATCTGCATTCCCGCCGCCTCGCGATCGCCTTTCTTCGCCAGAAGGAAACCGTCCAGAAACTTTTCTCCGAAACGGCTCCCGCTTCGAAGGACCGCCAAGGTGGTTACTGCCGCATCACCAAGCTTGGCGCCCGCATGAGCGACTCCGCTCCGATGGCCATCATCGAGTGGGTTGACCGCGTGGCCGTGACCGACGAGGCACCTGCCGAAGAAGTCACTGCCAAGGAAGTCGTCGAAACTCCCGCGCCGAAGAAAAAGGTCGCAAAGAAAAAGGCGTCTGACGAGGTCGTCGAAGTAGCCGGAGAGTAATCTCTAGCGGAAAAATTTTGAAGCCGCCCGCACTCACCCGCGGGCGGCTTTTTTATGGGACCTATAGGACTTATAAGACCTATAAATCCTCGCCCATGCCCCGCTCCACCGCTAAAACCCCGCCATGAGCGATTCCATTGCCGAACTCACCGCCCAAATCCAGACCTTCGTGGACGCCCGCGACTGGCGGAAATTTCATAACGCCAAGGATCTCGCCGTGGCCATCGCCGCCGAAGCAGGCGAACTCATGCAGCATTTCGTCTGGCAACAGGAAGAGCAGATCGAGAATCGCTTGGAGAAAAATCGCGAGGAAATCGCTTCGGAAATCGCCGATGTCGCGATTCTGTTATTTGAGTTCGCCGACAATCTCGGGATGAATCTCGGCGACGTCATGCAGGCCAAGATCGCCCGCAACGATGTCCGTTATCCGGTGGAGAAATCCAAAGGCAACAACCTGAAATACTCCGAGCTGTGAGCGACGAAGCCCCGCGCCCGCCGCGCCGCAAACGCTACAGCGGCAAGAATCCCCGGCGCTTCGAGGACAAATACAAGGAGCACGATCCGGTGCGCTACGGCGAGACGGTGGCCAAGGTGATCGCCTCCGGTAAGACTCCGGCGGGCACCCACATTCCGATTCTCGTCGCGGAATCTCTGGAGGCCCTTGCGCTTCAGCCCGGCATGATCGGCGTGGATGCCACCCTCGGCTACGGTGGTCATGCCGTTAGTATTTTGGAAAAAATTTCGCCAGCGGGGAAACTCATTGGCCTAGACGTGGACCCGTTAGAACTGCCGAAAACCGAAGCCCGCCTGCGCGGCTTGGGTTACGGCGACGACCGCTTCGCCGCCATGCGCTCCAACTACGCCGGCATCGCCAAGGCCATCACGGATCCGGTGGACTTCGTTTTCGCCGATCTCGGTTGCTCGTCGATGCAGTTCGACGATCCCTCGCGCGGCTTCAGTTTCAAATCCGCCGGACCGCTCGACATGCGCATGAACCCCGGTCGCGGTCTATCAGCCGCCGACTGGTTGGCGAAGGTCAGTGCCGAGAAACTCGAAATCGCCCTCCACGAAAACGCCGACGAACCCCGCGCCGAATCCATCGCGCTCGCGCTAGCAGGCAAGCACTTTGCCAACACCTTGTCATTTGCTCAGGCGGTCCGTGAGTCCATCCGCGTGAGTGATGACGACGAGCGCGAACTCACCGTGCGGCGGGTTTTCCAAGCGGTTAGGGTCGCGGTCAACGAGGAGTTTACCGCGCTCGACGCGTTTCTGCGGGCCCTGCCTAACTGCCTCAAACCCGGTGGCCGGGCCGCGATCCTCACCTTCCACTCGGGCGAGGACCGCCGCGTGAAACAGTTCATGCGAGCCGGCATCCGCGACGGCTTTTACGCCGAAATGAGCGAGGGCACGATCACGGCCGGTCCTGACGAGCGCCGATTGAACCCACGCAGCAGTGCCGCCAAACTCCGCTGGGTGACCCGCACTTGATAATTGCCGGATCGCGATAAATTCTCCGAAGAGTTACGCGCCGCACCTCGTAATCCATTCCAATGTTTTTTAGATCTTCGGTCTTGTTAGCCCTTTGCGCCCTCACCGCCCTCGCCCAGCAGGGCGACAACAAAGGTGCCCGCATGGACCCGGTGGTGCCTGAGAAATTAATCCCACCCAGCCCGGTGCTGACGGTGGAGCAGGCGTTGAAATCCTTCCAGCTCGCACCCGGTTTCACCATCGAAGCGGTGGCCGCCGAGCCGCTCGTGGAAGAACCGGTGTGTCTCGATTTCGACTCCTCAGGCCGCATGTGGATTTGTGAAATGAATGGCTACATGCCCGACATCGACGGCAAGGGCGAATCCATCCCGCAGGGCCGCATCGTGATTTTAGAAGATACTAACAACGACGGTCAAGCGGACAAGCGCACCGTCTTCTTGGACAAATTGCTGCTGCCGCGCGCGCTGTCCGTGTTCGAGGACGGCGTCCTCTTCATGGACGAGCACCGTCTCTGCTGGATCAAGCGGAAGGGCAATGCACCCGACGGCGAACCCACGCTGATCGACTCCCAAATCACCACCGGCGGCAACGTCGAGCACAAGGCTAACGGCTTGTTAGCCAATCTCGACAACCGCTACTATCTCGCCAACTCCGACAAGCGCCTCCACCGCACCGGCGACGTTTGGGAAATCGAACCCACCTCGTCCCGCGGCCAATGGGGCATCGCCCGCGACGACTACGGCCGACTCTATCACAATAACAACTCGACCCTGCTCTTCGGCGATCTACTCGCCCCGAATCTCCTCCAAGGCAATCCGGGCGTGAAAATGAAAATCAAAGATTACACCCAGCTCGGCAGCAACCTCGTCTGGCCTGCCCGCGTCACTCCTGGAGTCAACCGCGCCTACGTCGCGAAAGCCCATGGCTTTAAAAGCAACACCCTCGACCCGCAGACCTACAAGCTCATCAGCACCACCGCCGCCGCCGGCATGACGATCTACCGTGGCACCAATTTCCCGCAGGAATGGCAGGGCACCGCGTTCACCACCGAGCCGGTTTGCAATCTAATCAAAGCCATCCGCATTGAGGAAACCGCAGGCACGCTGAAAGGCTCGCACCCACTGGGCGAAAGCGAATTTCTCGCCTCCACCGACGAGCGGTTCCGCCCGGTCAACGCCTACAACGCACCCGACGGCTCGCTCTACGTCCTCGACATGTATCACGGCATCATCCAGCACAAAATTTACATGACCAGCTACCTCAGGCAGCAAACCTTGAGTCGCGGCCTCGACGCTCCCGCTTCTGGACTTGGCCGGATCTATCGGATCCGCAGCACTTCAGGAAAATCTGAGCCGCTCGCAAACATCGCCGCCCTCCAAGGTCTCGATCTCGTGAAATGCCTGATGCATTCTAACGCCTGGCAGCGCGAGACCGCCCAACGCCTCCTCGTCGCCCGCAAGGATCCCGCCACCATTCCATTCCTCGCTAAACTAACAGCCACCGGACCTGCCGTCGCGCGCATTCACGCCATCTGGACTCTCGAAGGCATGGGCGCGTTGAAAGCCGAGCATCTAGTTTCCTCGATCCAAGACGCAAACCCCAAGCTCCAATCCTCCGCGCTGTGGGCCAGCACCCGCCTCGCGCCTGCCGAACTCGCGAAACTCGCGAGCATTCTGCTAGCTGTTAGCCCCGCTGCGCCGGAAGTGCTTCCTTATCTCGCCCGCGCCCTGGGGCCGCTCGGCACCGCTCCTGCGTTTGCCAAGCTGGCTTCGATCCTCCCGCTTCCGGGGAAAAATGACTTCGTCCGCGAGGCTGCCATCTCTGGTCTCGATCACCAAGAACTCGCTTTCCGCGACTCTCTAACCAAGGAGTCCGCAGACCCGCAACTTCTCGCTTGGCTCGACCAAGGCAGTAAAGACACCGCTGCCGCGACTCACGCCTCCGACTTGTCAGGAGACGATCTTGCCTCCTATCAGCGCGGCAAAGCAATGTTCCATGGCGAGGCCGCCTGCTTCGGTTGCCACAGTGCCGATGGTGCGGGCGCGCCCAACCTCGGCCCGCCGCTCGACGAATCACAGTGGGTCACCGGCCCTCCCGAGTCGCTTGTGAAAATCCTCCTCCACGGTCTAACCGGACCCGTCATCGTCGCCGGCGAAACCTACAATCCCACCGCCGAGATGCCCGGCCTCGGTGCGAATCCCACCTTCACCGACCAAGCCCTAGCCGACATCGCCACCTACATCCGCAACGAGTGGTCGAACCAAGCCGCCCCCGTTTCCGCCGCTTTGGTCAAACGCCACCGCGACCTAACCAAAGACCGCGCCGCCCGCCCCTGGACCGCAAAGGAGTTGGGTAACTGAGGAGCCACGACACTCTGTCGTGGATGCGAATGAGAAGTCGTTGAGAAAGAGCTATGCGCGATTCAACGACCATCCATTGGCCAGCGCCACAGAAGTGTGGCACCTCCTGACTCGCAGCAGAAAAGTCGCGACTCCTCAACTGCCATGCCGGTGACTTTACTCAGGCGAAGTAAATTTCGCGGTCCGGTTAGAAAAACCCAAAACACCGCTGCGCGTTCTCTCGAGTAAGTTCTGCTAGTGCTTCCGCCGTCATCCCCAGCGCCGCGGCGAGGGCCAGCCCGATGGCGGGCAGATTCGCCGGGTGGTTGTGATTTTCCGGCAGGGGATGAGTGATGATTGTCTCCGGCGGCAGCATGTCCGGCGCGTCGGTTTCCAACAGAATCCGGTCGGGTGGGAGCTGGCGAAAAACTTCCAAGACAGCAAATTTTCGTGGATGCAGGAAGTGACCGGAGAACGAAAAGAACGCACCTAACGGAACTAAACGGCGAGCAATCTCGATGGAACCGCCGAAGGAATGCATGAGAAACCGCGCAGGTGGGGGAGCTTCCGCAAACGCATCTAGCAGCGCACCCCAAGCTTTCAGACAATGAAGGGTAAGCGGGCGATCCAGCTCGCGAGCGAGGCGGAGTTGATCAATGAATACCAAGCGCTGGACCTCCAGCGGCGGGTCGGTGATCCAGTGGTCGAGGCCGCACTCACCGATCGAGGCACGCGGGTGTTTCTCTAACAATGAACGGAGTTTTTCCTGCCATCCTGCACTGGCGGTGTGCGCGTGCCACGGATGGATGCCGAAGGCCGGGACGACGAACTCTGGATAGGTGGTCGCTAGATTTTCCACCGCCAGCCAGTCAGACTCGCGGGTGGCGTTGACGACGCAGCGGATTATCCCTGCTAGTTTCATGGCAGCGACGACCGGGCCGGGATCTCCCAGCCGCGGGTCTTGGAGATGGTTGTGGGAGTCGGTCCAGTGAAGCATGATTTCCAGCAACACGCTGGTCCGGGGGACGGAGGGGAGCAATCCCGAATCGGGGAGGGGAGGCCGCGATAACCCATGCCGACGATAGACGTGATGGAAACCGACTGCTTGCATCCGCCGCCGCTATCGAATCAAAAATTCGCCAATTATCTAACTTCTTCCTCGCCCTCTCCTGCCTCGTCCTAGGGGCAAGCCACTCGCCCGTAGCGGAAAGAAACAGAGCTACGCTACCTCTCCGGCCACCGGCCCTCTAACTGTATCGAGTTTACAGCCCGCAACCTATCTGCGGATTGGCACCCCACGGGTCAGCCATCCGTTCACGACGGTGGCATTTCCAGCGGGGGATCTGTCGTTTCTCGTACGATTCCGGCGATGGGTTCTAAATCTATCTCGCCCGAGAAGACCGGACCGTCCAGCCAACCCGCGAAAGCTGCGGGCGTGCATAGCGGCTCGCTGGTTTTCCGGGTGGGTGAATGAAAACTTGCCGGGAAACCCAAGAGGCTATCTGAAGGTAGAACCCGGGGGCTGCCACGCATCCCCGGTTGCCGGAGTTGTTTGAATTTGACCTAGAGGGGACGAGACGTCCCCACCCTCTATTTTCAGACAGCCTCTAACGCACGCCGCGCGGGCCGGCTTTTTTCGGCGAGTCGAAGGTCACTTCGGTGATCGAGACGCGGCGTCCGCCGTTGTTAGGATCGCAGGTGGCGACCTGCATTTTGCGCAGCGTCCAGACGTTATCGGCGACGGGCATGATCTCCTCGACTTGGAATTCCTTCACCAGTCCGCCGCTTTTGTCGTGGCCGCGAATCCGCATGAAGGCTCCGAATTTTTTGTGAACCCAGACATAGACGACCTCGTATTTCCCCGCCGCGCCTTTGGGTTTATCGACCCGCAGTTTATAACAGGGCTGGCCGCCGACGTCTTCGGTGGCTTCGAGCTTGGGATTGGGCCAGTAGAAAAACCGCAGCGCCAAGTCCTCGTAAGTTAGATCGGTGGCGGCGATTGGTTCGACGATTTTTGCGGCAGGAAACTCCACGGTTTTGCCGTCGGTGATTTCAAACAAGCTGAAGTTTTCGTCGCCGATGCGGGTGTGGAAAATCCGCCACGGGCCTTTGTTTTCAGAGAACTGGAACTGGATGTCCTTGCCCTTAAGGAAGAGGGTGATGGGGGTGTTGCTGTTGCCCTTGCGGAGATTTCCTTTGAGGCCGTCGTCGAGTTTGGTGAGGGTCGCCGAGATGCGGGCCCCTTCGAGGATCTGTTGGGCGTTAGGTTCCTGAGCACTGGCGGCGGAAAGCAGGGCGGCGGTGAGGATCGGAACAATCAGTTTGAAATTCATCGGCGTGAGGATGCTGGAATCGGCGGCTTCGACAAGTGTTGTGGCGGATTCCTTCAAAAAAGCGTCGCCGCGAACGATGTATTTTTAGAATCCGCAGGTTTGGGGCTTGATGATCCGGGGGCGGGCGAATTGGATGGCCGGAACGCAAAAGTCGTTGCATCCCCCTATGAGTCTCCGCACCCAGCTATCCGATATTCTCCCGACCTTACTTCCAGGAAATCCCGTCGATTCGATCAAGGGGACGGAGTTGATCCGCCTCACTCGCTTGCAACTCGCGGGCAATTATTCGGACGCTTCGCTGCGCTATCATTTCTCGATCATGTCGTGCGATCCGGGCTCGCCGATCGCCAAGGTCGAGAAGGGCCAAGGCTACTATCGGCGCAGTGCCCCACTGCCGGCACTGTCCGGTGCGCAGGAGCTGTTAGCCCTCACGCAGGGACGGCTCGACGATCTAACGACCGCAGACTCCGACGTAGTGGACAGCGCGATGATGCGGATCCGCAAGTTCCGCGCGGTGGTCACCCGTTATTTCGAGGTCAACGGCCGTTTCCCCTTCGCTTTCCGCCAGGCTTTCGGCAAGGACTCGCCGCTGAGCAATCTTTGGAAATATCCCGAACTGGTGCTCGTCGATTGGGAAACCGGTGGCTCGCCCGACGAGGAAATGTCGCTGGATGAAACGATGCTCAACTTCAAGCAGCGGCTGGGCATCGCGCCGTTCCGCCTGCACGCGGCCCGCCTGCGGATCCAGCCGTCGCTGCAAACCTACCGCGAGGATTTTTTCCAAACGCTGGCGGTCTCGATGTGGGCGCAGGGTGGGGAATTGATCTACGCGGCCCCGATCGAAGACGAGGCCTTGGCCGACAGCTTGCGCCAATTGAGCGCGACCTTCGGCCTGGGCGTGACCTCGTTCGGTCTAACGGCCGAGGCTCTGGACGAACTCCCGGGGCCGGCTAACATCCTCAACGCCCATCCCCGCGAAACCGAGGCGATCATGGCCAAGCTCGACATCAACCGCTTCGCCGCGCCGCGGTCACGCCCGCATCTCGATTGGGCGGCGCTCAGCGCGATGCGCAACGAGTCCGAGGAAGCCGAAAAACTCGTGCGCTGGCTCACCCGCTGCATCGACGAGCGCCGCGCGGAGGCCTACAAGGACGAGTAATTTCAAGCGATTCCTTTCCGCAGATCCCTCACACTCCACAATGCCTCGTTTGCAGGCGCGGCATTCCCTTTCATCTTCCTCGCTCCGGTTTTCCGTTTTGGTCCGAATCTTTCCCGTGCGCTGGAAAACGCCTCGTCCACGAAAATCCGGCTGCCTATCACCGCGCCGTCCGTGAAATAACGAACTCGGCAGCGCAGCATTTTTCCGAGAGGGATCTCTCCATCTTTTTCGCTTTCGCGCTCCGCCTCCTCATTTGAAATGCCTTTGCGCAAGGTGTTCTTAATCGTCTTTCCATCCCGACCTACGCTCTCCGAAGATTTCCCAACCGCCCCGGCCATCAGCAGTTTTCGATACTCCCGCGAAACCCCGCTGGACCACAAATCCGCATCTGCAGCTACACCTTGATGCGCCCGCAAAGCCCGCACCAAGCCAGCCCGCGCGGTTTTCCCGTTGCCCTTCTCCCCGCCACCGATCGCCTCGCCATAGCTGCTCCACCGGTAATCCGCCGGATCCTTCACCATCCCGGCGCGCACCGGATTGAGGTCGATGTAGGCGGAAATTGTTTTCGCCGCCACTCCGTCTTCCACGATCAAGCTCTTGAACCGATCCTCCCACAGCCGCCCCGTCCTGTTATGCAGCCGGTTGAACCACTGCGTGAAACGTTGCAGAAGCCCCTTCATGAACTCTCCTAAATCGTGCATCCGGTAGGTGAAACGCTTGTGGATCGCCGCCACCGCTTCAGCCAATCCGTGCTCGGAAACATAAACCGCCGCCCGTGCGTCCGCCATTTCCTTCGCCACCCCAGCCACAAACGCCTCGTTATAAATCGCCGACAATCGCTTCAAAAGTGCCTCATCCGAAAGCCCGCCCTCCGCCATCGGCGGTACTTCTAGCAGGAGGTGGAAGTGGTTGCACATCAGACAGTAAGAAACCACCCTGCAGCCTGTGAATTTCTCCTGCATCCGCATTAGCGTTCGGAACTTCTCCTTCTCCTCCGCGCCAAAAGCAAAGCGCCGCTCCACCACTCGCGACAGTACATGGTAGAAAACCGGTTTCCCCTCGGATTTTCGCCACTCAGCCAACCAACGGGATCTTCTCATGACGGGTAGGGGTCGCTCATGGAAAAGACCTACCAGAGCCGTGGAAAAATAGCAAGCGGAGTTTCGACTTAAGGACTGTCCCTTCATCAAAGCAGGCAACGGTGTCCAACATTGGAGTCATGAGCTGGCATAGATCTTGGCGAGACGCGCTAGGGCTTGGGTCCAGGAGCGCTTGGTATCCAGATGA
>JAYTEI010000015.1:0-4670 GCA_043735445.1 Akkermansiaceae bacterium
GCAGTGGAAGAAAGCGCGGATCATCAAGGTGGAAACGTGCGGATCATCGTGCCACCGTTGGTTTTCCACTGGTGAGGAAAATGCCGGGTAAATTCCCGAATCCGTGCTTTCCTCGTGCATGGCCCTGCATTGCCCCGATTCGATGACCGCTGTGGCGGATTTTTTCAATGAAATGACGCCCGCGAAACTGGAACGGCTTGGCGATATTTACGGTCCCGGGGTCGAGTTCCGCGATCCCATCCACGACGCCAGCGGTCTCCCGCAACTGCGTCTCGTGCTGTCTAATCGCTTCAAGAAAATGACGGCGGTGAGAGTCGAGGTGGTGGATGCCCATGGCGATGATCGCACCGGATTCCTTCTGTGGAGCGTGACCTATCACCACCGCAGTAACGAGCGGGTCATCCACGGCACCAGCCATTTCAAGTTCGCCCGCGATGGGCGGATCTCCGAACAACACGATCTGTGGGATGCCTCATTCGTGCTCTACGGCGAACTGCCAGTGCTCGGCTGGTTGATGCGAATCATCAAGCGCCGTGCCCGGATCATCTCGCAAAATGCCGCCCCATGAGCACCGCTCTAGCCGACGATACACCCAGCATGTCGCAGCGCCTTGCGGCAGCCACAACAGAGGCTGGGTGATCCTAAATTAGCCGCTCAGTGTTTACTTATTTTTCCCTTGATCGTGCGGCACGGTGACTCTCACAATCGAGATCTCGGACTTGTTGCCCGCCTCATCCGTGGCTTGGATTCTGATGGTGTAAACCCGACCGCCCTTGTCCTTGCCAGAGCGTTCCGCACGCAGCGAGACGGTGTGATCGCCCGTGATTTTCCAATCCGGCGAGGTATTGCCGCTGCCTTTGGCATCCACAGCCTGATTGCTAGTAACTGATAGAATCTCCCAGGTGGTACGGCCGCAAGCATCGGTGACCTTCGCCTTGACGGTGACCGGCACCATCTTGTGATTCGGTGGCCACAGCACCTTTGGATCAGCAGAAACAGAGACGATCACCGGCGCGATCGTGTCCTCCACCGTGATGGTAGAAGTAAAGGTGGAGACGTTCCCCGCGCTGTCCGTGGCGATCAACGCCAGCGTGTTCACTCCGTCCGGCAGAGCGGCTGTGTATTGGATCACTGCGCTGGTCGGAGGACCGCCCGCAGGAATGTTATCAGTTTCCACAGGTGCGCCGTTCAAGGTCCACACTGCTTGCACGGCATCGCCATCGTAATCTGAAACGGTCGCCGAGTAAGTCACCCTTTCACCACACTCCTCGGTGGAATCGACCGGCCCCACGATGCCCGGAGCCGCGTTTTGGCGGATCAACTGGCCACGGATTTCACCCCCGCCATTAGCGCTGGTGTGGATGTTTACGTAGTTCAGACCCGCGAGCAGGCTGGTGGCTTCGGACACCGAGTAAATCACCGAGCCGAAGATGATTCCACCTTTCGCCGGAATCGCTGCGGGAAAGTGGAGCGATGCCAAATTGAACAACGGAGGAGTCGTCGCACCGACCGCCGCCGGGCCATGAATGTGGACAGCGGTGGCGGCTCCGGTCAGGTCCGTGAAGCCAGATGCCGAACCGTAACCCATCGCCACGGAGAGTGTGGAGGTCGCCGTGTCGAAAGTGATTCCGCCAGAAATTTCGTTGCCGGAACCCGTGCTACCGACCACCGCCGGAACTTCATTTTGCGGATTTAGGCCCACCGCAGGACTCGTGCCCGTCGGGGAAATGTCGAACTCGATGAGGTCTGCCTGGGCCAGCCCACAGCCCGCTATGACCATCAGCATCGAATGACGGATCAGGGATTGCCGACCCTTCCCTAACGGACGGCTGGCTGCGATTGGGCAACTCAGAGCTGCTAGGGATTGTTGTTCTTTGGATTTCATGGGGTTGTTAGGTTGTGGGGTGAAACGGTCGTATTGCCAATCCGCGCCAAGTTGGCCCGCCTCATTTATCCAGTGATAGCGACCGGCTATTCCATAACTGATGGTAAAGCCGCCGCAGCGCCCGACTGGGATATGTCATGGGCCGGCGGCGCGGGTGCTATCTATTCCACCGTCGGCGATCTGTTCCGCTGGAACGAAGCTCTCTTCGGTGGAAAAATTCTTAAACCCGCGTCATTCCAAGCCATGACCACTCCAGTGAAATTACCGCCTAACATAGATGGACTCAACTACGGCTTCGGTCTCGTTATCGCAGAACTTAACCGCCTGCCGCTCATCAGCCACAGCGGCGGACTCAACGGTTGGTCGAGCGATCTGATGCGACTGCCGGAACAAAACTGCACCGTGATCGCCCTCGCCAACGCCATGCCACCGGTGACTAGCTTCGAGCCCGCCACCGTCACTCGACAGATCGCCGGGAAACTCCTTAAAGCCGAGCTTAAGAATCTGCCGCCGCCCAAGGAAGATCCATCCGCCCCGGATACGTTCTTTTGGAAAATCGCCGATGCCCAAGTCGTCTTCGAGCGCAACGACAAGCGCGAAGTCATCGCCGCCCGCCACACCCAAGGTGGCAATACCTTTCGTGCCGCTCGAATCACCGATGCGGAACTCCAACTCACCGCCGCCGCACTCGACGCGATTCTCGGCCAATATCAATACGGTCCCAATGTTATACTAACCGTCACTCGCGATGGCCAGTCCGTCTTCGGCCAGCTAACTGGCCAACCGAAACTCCAGATCTATCCGAAGTCCGCCATCGAATTCGAATGGCGAGTGGTGAAGGCCTCAGTCACGTTTAAGAAAGATAGTGAAGGCAAGGTAACCGCAGCCACGCACTCCCAAAACGGCACGACCTTCAATGCGCCGAAAATCAAGTGAAGTGGTATGATAAGGAGTAACGTCCTTGTTGTCGTTTCTTTATCTTCGCCCGAACGGACAAGGGACAATAAAGTCCCTGCTCCTTACCTTATTTCGGCAGAGCCGAAGTAAGGGACAAGCGTCTCTGGAATGCGGATCGAGCCGTCGGGTTGTTGATACTGCTCTAGCAGCGCAACATATAGCCGCGGCAGAGCGGTGCCGGAGCCGTTGAGAGTGTAGGGAATTCGGTTCTTACCTTCGGCGTCTTTGAAGCGGAGCTTCATGCGGCGCGCCTGATAGTCGCCGAAGCACGAGCAGCTTGAGACTTCGAGATATTTGCCATGGCCGGGTGCCCAGACTTCGATGTCGTAAGTTTTCGCCGAGGAGAAACCTATATCTCCGGTGCAGAGTTCGATGGTGCGGTAGTGCAACCCGAGCTTTTGCAGGATCGATTCAGCATGGGAAGTTAGATCTTCTAATACTTCGAAGCCGTGGTCCGGGTGGACGATCTGGACGAGTTCAACTTTGTCGAACTGATGCATGCGGATGATGCCCTTATTATCACGCCCGGCAGAGCCGGCCTCACGGCGGAAACACGGGGTGTAGGCGACCATTTTTATAGGTAGATCGGCTTCAGCTAGAATTGTGTCTCTGTATAAGTTGGTGACAGGAACCTCGGCGGTGGGGGCGAGGAAAAGGCTGTTGATGCCGGCATCATCGGCGTCGGTGCCATACATATCATCTTCGAATTTCGGGAGCTGGCCGGTGCCTTCCATGCACTCGCGTTTGACGAGATGCGGGACGTTGACTTCCTCGTAGCCGTTGGCGGTTTGCGTATCCAGGAGGAAATTGATTAGCGCACGTTCGAGCTTCGCGCCTTTTCCCCGATAGACGACGAAGCCCGAACCGGCAGTGCGGATGCCGTCGTCCCAGTTGATCAGGCCGTGCTTGAGGGCGAGTTCGACGTGGTCCTTGGGATCGGTTAGCGCGGGCTTGGTTCCCCACTCGCGGACGACGGGGTTGGCCGTTTCGTCGCTGCCGACCGGGCAGGCTTCGTGCGTGAGATTCGGGATATTAAGCAGGAGCTGATTTTGCTCGGCGGAGGCGTCCTCGGCTTTGACGTCGAAGATGGTGATTTGCTCGTTGATGTGGCGGACCTCGGCCTCGATGGCGGAAGTGTCCTCGCCCTTGGCCTTGAGCATGCCGATCTGCTTGGAAATGGTTTTGCGGGAATTCTGGAGCTGTTGTTTGTCGGTCTCGGCCTTGCGGCGTGCTTCGTCACAGGCGAGCACTTCATCGACGAGTTTCCAATGGTCACCGCCACGGGTTTTGAGGCGATCTTGAACGGCGGTGGGGTTGTCGCGGATGACGCGGATGTCGAGCATGGCGGCGCGACTCTCACGGGCGATGGGGTGGCTAATCAACGTGAATTTTCAGAAACTCGGCAAGATTCCCTGCGTAACCTAGCATTAGGGGGCTGCTTTGCAACGGTGTCCAACATTAGAGCGAAAAATCTCCTGCTGCGTGGCCTTGATGCGCACTAGATGGCCGCTGACGGAGCTTCCATTCACCGGATCTAAATCACCTTCCTGAACTTCGGGGCCGTGAATTATTGCCCCTCACACGCATTTAGTGCTTGTTTAGGAGGCTGTTAGATTTTGGAAAAATTTATGCCTAACACGCCTCCCTGTAAATCCATTGTCGGTGTCGAATTTCTCAAGCCTCTCGGCAGGTTTCTCGATCTCTCCCGATCCCGTCGGAACTGCCCCGCGCTCCCAGACGAGCTTTGGCTTGAAGCTGGCGTCCGCCGTTGCCTGGGTCTGTTTCAAAGCGGTCGGGATTTTCTTCAGGATCTCGCGGATCGCCACGA
>JAYTEI010000016.1:0-4659 GCA_043735445.1 Akkermansiaceae bacterium
GACCCTCCTCATGAAACACCCCACGGCAGCCAACGCGACCCGCCTCGAGGACCTGCCGAACATCGGCAAAAGCATTGCCAACGACCTCCGCTCGCTCGGAATTCACACGCCCGGAGAACTCGCCGGTCGCGCTCCGCTCGATGTCTTCCTCCAGCTCGGCGCGCCCATGGGCAAGCGCCACGATCCCTGTGTCTTCTACACCCTGTTAGCCGCGGAGCATTTCCTCAAAACCTCGGAACCGCTGCCGTGGTGGCACTTCACCGCCGAAGGAAAACGCCTCCTGCGGGAAACTTAAGCGATGGTCGGGACGGCGGGATTCGAACCCGCGGCCTCCTCGTCCCGAACGAGGCGCGCTACCAGGCTGCGCCACGTCCCGACATCTTGGCTCCTTCCGGCCGAAGCCGGTGCGGGAAGGAATTGTTCCGATTTGCCGCCGGGCATCAAGTGGATTTTTAGACGCCCCGGCGGCCCAAGGAGCGGCGGAATCTGTCCGCCGTGTCCATGGGATGCCAATGAGATGCGTTCTCGCTCTTCCCATTGGCGTCCCATGGACATCGGCGATCATGCATCGCCGCTCCTTGCGGTTCCATCGCCGGGCAGTTTCGGTTTTACACCTCGCGATCTAGCGGAATAGCGTGGCCCATGCCGAGAACAACCCTAACTCTCCAACGGATATTTCTGTTTCTTGCCATGGCGCCCTGATCACGGGCGGATGCAAGAAGCACCCCACAACCTCCAAGTCTCCGTCAACGGCGTCCGACCTCAAGATGCCCAAATCGCGACCGACCCTGGCCGATGTTAGGGAGGCGGCCGGGAAAGGGGATGCCGCCGCCCAGTTGCAACTGGCGATGGCTTACGCGAGTGGCGGTGGAGTTCCCAAGGATGAAGCCGAGTCGCTCAAATGGTTGAGGAAATCCGCGGAGCAAGGGTATGCCGAAGCCCAGGTGAATCTGGCAGGTTGTTACGAGAAAGGCGTGATGGTGCCGGAGGACGCCGTCGAGGCGGTCAAATGGTTTCGCAAGTCTGCCGATCATCTCTATGACGGCGCTCAATACAGCTTGGGCCAATGCTACGCCGAAGGGCGAGGCGTTCCCAAAGACAACGTCACCGCCTCCATGTGGTTTTACGTCGCTGCGGAATGGGGACATGAGAAAGCCAAGGAAGATCTCAAAACCATCTCCCTAACCATGACGCCTGCGGAAGTCCTCAAAGCCCAACAGTTGGGGAAGGAATGGATGGTATCACGGAATCAATAAGGGGCGCGGGCGTCTCGCCCGCGTGCATTCAAACGCCCGAAAGCCTTTAAGCGCTGGTGCCTATGGGCGGGATTCGGGAAGTGCTGGGACTGGACCAAAGTGGCGAATATCCAAATTGAGTCGTTGCACGCCACCGTGGCTCGTGCTCTCCGCGATGCATACGGATGGAAGGGCAACCGCGATTTCCGGGAACGAAAAAGGATGATCGAGGAATTTGTGACGCTTACGATTCTCCACGGATGGACTCCGGGTTTAGGGCCGGGAGATCGGAGCTATCAGGATTGCAAGTCGAGGGAGCTGCTAGGATCGCGCCAGCGGTGAACCGTCATGCCGCCTTGTATAGGGGGAATCAATTGGTTCCCCCTACTTCCCCCCGCCTCCCCTGGGGGACGGGAGGGGAGAAGTCCCCTTTAGGGGATTTAGGGGTTCTTCGGGGGTAATGGCTAATTGAGATTTCTCCCGAACGTTTGATGTGATGTCACCGCGTCAGTGCGGTGACATCGGTAACGCGACCTTCCACGGCCCCTGCCTCATACCAGGTTGAACTAGGTCCGCCACTTTGGTGTGTCTCGCCAGCGGCGGGTGCGCAAGGAAGTGCTCCGATTTGTCGTCGGGCATCAAGTGGATTTTTGGGAGCGAGTCCAAACCACGACTGTCGCAATACTCCGGTTGGGTGGTTGGCTTTGGGTAAGTCAGCTATTCAAACTCCAGTTTGC
Source organism: Akkermansiaceae bacterium (assembly GCA_043735445.1). Lineage (GTDB taxonomy): Bacteria > Verrucomicrobiota > Verrucomicrobiia > Verrucomicrobiales > Akkermansiaceae > Luteolibacter. Next base: position 1,973 of record JAYTEI010000016.1, read on the forward strand.
TCTTCCCAAGAGCCCCTCCCGATGAAAATGCTCCTTCCACGCCTTCTCTGCCTAACGCTTCTCGCCGTTCTCCACGCCCGCGCTGCCACCCGTGATTTCAGCGACGGCTGGCGCTTCCACCTCGGAGATGAGTCCGGTGCCGAGGCGGCTTCTTTCACCGACAGCGCATGGGAGTCCGTCACCCTGCCTCATCCGGCCCGGCTGGAGGCGCGCGTGACTAACAAGTCGGACCAGCAACAATGGGAAGGCATTTGTTGGTATCGCAAATCCTTCACGCTTCCGGCCGACGCGGTGGGCCAGGTCGTGCTGGTGCGTTTCGAGGGCGCGATGAACCGCGCCAGCTTGTTTGCCAACGGCCAGAAAATCGCGGAAAACACCGACGGCTATTTGCCGCTGGTCGGCGATCTAACTGCACTCGCAAAGACTCCCGGCACGATCAATCTCGCCGTCCGGCTCGAGAATGCCAGCAGCCCGGTCACCGGACCCAAGCCCTTGCCGTTGCTCGATTTTCACCTCTATCATGGTCTCTACCGGCCAGCCGCGCTGATCATCAAGCCGCCACTGCACATCACCGACGAGATCCTGGAAAATAAGCCGGCTGCCGGCGGCGTATTCGTCACCTATCCTAAAGTTTCCGCACAAGCCGCGACTGTTAGCGTCCAGGTCCATGTGCGGAACAGCGACACCAAGCCGGCCGCCTTCTCGGTCGTCGCCCGCCTCACCACGCCCGACGGCAAGGAGGTCGCGCGCAAGGATTCCGGCAGTCTCACGCTCGCGCCCGGCGAAGACCGGGCGGTCACCGTGCCGCTGGAATTGCGCCAGCCGCGGTTGTGGAGCACCAAGGCTCCGAACCTCTATCAGCTCGATTCCAGCGTGATGGATGGCGGCAAAATTATCGACTCGCAGCGTCAGCGCATCGGCATCCGCCGCATTGGCTTCAGCCCCGGCGGCATCCTGATCAACGGGGAAAAACTCTTCCTGCGCGGCGTCAATCGCCACCAGGAATATCCCTACGTGGGCAACGCCGTCCCCGCCAACGCGCAGTATCGCGATGCGTTCAAAATCAAACAGGCCGGCTTCGACTACGTGCGGCTTTCGCACTACCCGCAGAGCCCGGATTTCATGGCGGCGTGCGACGAACTCGGCCTGGTCACCATGACCGCGATCATGGGTTGGCAGTTCAATCCCGGCACGCCGGAGTTCGAGTCTAACCGGATCCAGTCCGCCCGCGAACTCATCCGCCGCGACCGCAACCACCCGAGCGCGGTGATGTGGGAAGTCTCGCTCAATGAAACCAAGATGAGCGGCGATTTCATCAAGCGCCTCAACGCCGCCGGCCACGAGGAATATCCCGGCGACCAGATGATCACCGCCGGGTGGGTGAAAGGCTTCGACGTCAAAGGCGCCGCCCGCCAGGCAGGTAGCACCAAGGAGTTTTCGAAAACCAGCTTTCCCTCCATCATCACCGAGTATGGCGATTGGGAATACTACGCGGGCAACGCCGGCCTCAGCCAAGACTCGTGGAAGGATCTCAAAAAGGACGAGCGCAACTCCCGCCAGCTTCGCGGCGACGGGGAAGTTAGACTTCTCCAACAGGCGACCAATTTCCAAGAAGCCCACAACGAAAACCTGGGCACCCAGGCCGCCGGTGACGGCTTGTGGGTGATGTTCGACTACAACCGCGGCTATGCTGAAGACCTCGAAAGCTCTGGCCCGGCCGATTTGTTCCGCCTGCCCAAGTTCAGCTATTATTTCTATCAGTCCCAACGCGACGCCGCCGAAACCCTCGCCGCGGGCAGCGGGAAAATCGGCGGACCCATGGCCTTCATCGCCAGCTACTGGACGGAAAAATCCCCGCTCGCCGTTAGGGTTTTCAGCAACGGCGACGAGGTCGAGCTGTTTCTCAATAACCGCAGCCTCGGTCGCCAGCGGCCCGATAAGAGCGCGATTTCTGACAAGCTTCACCATCCGCCATTCGTCTTCGAAATCTCCAAATTCCAGCCCGGCGAACTCCGCACAGTGGCGTATCTGGAAGGCAAGCCGGTCGCCCAACATCGCGTGAAGACTCCCGGTCCGGCCAAGTCGCTGGTGCTCGGCGTGGACACCTCTGGCAAACCGGCGGCGGTGGGGGATCTGTTATTTGTTTACGCCCGCATCGTCGATGCCGCCGGCACAGTCGTCCCCGATGCGACGACCGCCGTGACATTTTCCGCGAGCGGCGATGCCAAGCTGCTAGGCGACAACCCCGCCGCCGCAGAGGCCGGTATCGCGTCGATCCTTTTGAAAACTGGAGAGAAGTCGGGAGTCATCCACCTCGAAGCCAGCGGCGGGGGATTGAAGGGAAGTTTGGATCTCAAGATCGCAACCGGGTCGGTTAGTGAATGAGTGTCGGCGGCCGTGCAGGGAAACTGGGGGGGTGTGCTTTCTTTGCCCGAGTGATTCCGACAGCCTGCGGCGTTCATGATTTCATCCCGGCGATCCTTCACCGTTCAGCTAACGCTTCTGAGTTTGCTGAGTGCGTTCTTACTTTTTCAAGTCCAGCCGATCATTGGAAACTTCATCCTGCCGCGTAAGGCGCAGTGGATGACGCACGGATTGTTAGTTCTGAGCGCGCTCGCGCTGCTCCCCATCGCGCCCTCATTGTCCTGGAAGCCGGCAGGCGGGGATGAACCGGTCGGAAAGATTCT
>JAYTEI010000017.1:0-4652 GCA_043735445.1 Akkermansiaceae bacterium
TACATCCGCAACGGTGGCGATAGGGATGATTTCCTCAAACGTTTCGCGGGGGAAACCTCCACCGGCTTTGATCCAGAAATCCACCTGCGCCAAGTCGGAGTGGCTAACCAGACAACGATGCTCAAAAGCGAGACCGAGGAAATCCAGCGGCGGATCCGCAAAGCTATCATCGACCGCGACGGCATGGCCGAAGCGTTCCAAATGTTTGATACCATTTGCGGCGCGACTCAAGAACGGCAGGACGCATTGTTCGAAATGCTCCGCAAGCCGATGGACCTATTGTTAGTCGTCGGCGGTTATAATAGTTCCAACACCGCGCACCTCGTCGAGATTGCGGAACCGGAGCTACCGACGTTCTTCATCCGCGGTGCGTCATGCATCAAGTCGCTTGAGGAAATCGTCCATTACGACCTGCACCACCGGCAGGAAAAAACTTCTGACTACTCCCGCCTGTTCTCCGACTACCGCCCCGTCACCGTGGGGATCACCGCCGGTGCCTCCTGCCCTAATAATCTAATTGAGGAAACGCTGGTAAAAGTTTTCGAACTCCGCGGCATCAGCCGCGAGGCGTTGGCGGAGATTTGAGGGAAGAACCTTCTTAGGATGAGCACTTGATTAATCTCAAAGTTCCATTCTATCAGAAGCCGCCTCGATTCATTAGATCATCCAGAAACTCCGCTGCCGGGGCCACACCCGTAACTAGCAGGTGATCCCGCGCACGAGTGCAGGCCACATAAATTAGGTGTCGCTCGGTGTCATTGACTTCCTTGCAAATCGGCATCATCGCCGACGGTTTCGCGGTTGCCTCCGGGCCTAGCAGGCGGTCGGCTTGTTGGCGGATCTGGTGGGAGGTGCGGTGGTTGATGCGCAGGGTAAGTGAGCGGCCACGGATGTCCACGCCGAGGGATGTCCGGGGGGAATGGCTGCTGAAGAATGCGCTGGCCGAGATCGCCGGCAAAGAAAAGAGCAGCGGGACGACTCGCTGCCAGCGCGGCGAACAAGCGCTTCCATTCGTCTGGGGCGGCTAGGACGAAACTTTCCTCCACATCCGTCTCGTCCCTGAAGGCATGGACTTCCGCCGTCATGTCGGACAGTGAAATGTCCAAGGAGGGATCGCCCGCGCTATTCCACTCCAAGAGCAGATTTCCCTCCGGCGTAGGGACGCTTGCCGGCAGCGGCAGGCTTTCGGGGAAATGTCCGACCAACCGGTCCGCCACCTGATCCAGAGCCTCCTTGTCGGGAGCCATCCCGGCTCCATCATGCCAGCCGGACTCTAGGGAACGGAGTTCGTCAAAGCGCGCGGCGAGGTGGAAATCCTTTTGAACCTCCAGTGAATCCACGGAAACCACCTTTTGCAGTTTGTCCCAGGAATCATAGCTGGCGAAGCCTTTCACCGTTACATGATGACGAATACGTCCGCCGTAGCTGCACACTTGCGGGTGAAAGCTCTCTGGCATTGGTAGCGTGACCAACGCTCCATCCGCCAAGCGCATTTGAAATGAAGATTCTTCCCAGTTCGCCTCCACAATTGGCCCATTCAGCTCGATCTGCCGCTCATAGACCGTGGCTGCCGCGAGCACCAGATTCTTCCGCCGTGCGGGATTGAGGGTGGCCACCGCCCTCCTCTTTACGGTTCTACCGTCGATTTGGCTTGGAACTCGGCTTTGGCGGCTTGGCGGCACTCGGCGACGAAGTGGTTGCAGGCTTCCCGGCAGAGCAGGGGAATAGCTGCGGATTCTGGGACTTCGCCGATGATGCCGCGGTAACGGCTGGCTTCGCTGTCAGCGAGGGGAGTTTGAGGGTCGATCTGCCACAGGATCCGCTTCGCGCATTGGTGCGCGGGGCCGCAGACTTTTTGGACGAGTTCTTGGGCACCGGCGTCGCTGATGGAGCGGGCAAACTTGTACATCCCGGTTTGGCGGTTGAGTTTGTCGCGTAGGGTTTCAATTTCCAAAGTGCCGTTTTGGTGGGCGATGAACAGCCCGACACAGGCTGGATAGAATTGATCCAAAGCGAGGCGCAGATCTTCTTCGTCTCGCAGCAACATCACCCAGCCGCGCTTGAGATTGACCTGACCCTTGGTGAAGCGGTAGGTGCCATCCGCCGCGTAAGTGGAGAGGTCGCGTGCGGCGGAGGGTCCTTCGTGCACGGCCAATCCTCCGAACTCGGGCTGCTGGCTTCGCTCAATGTCTGCCGTGTGGCAAATGGTGTAGCGCGAGTTGCAATCGTTCGTTTGAATCTCAAGTTCGCCGATTTGGTGGATGCCGGATTTGAGGAGGCTGCGGAGCGTTTGGGCGGTGGACATGCTTGTCTTGAATTTTTTTTTATTTGGACGCTTGGCGTTGATTTAAAGCGACTTGTTGAGTTTGTCGAAGTCTGAGATTTGGTCTAGGATGACGTCGGCCAACAGTCGTTCGGTTCCGATGGCGGAGCTATAGTAGAGGGACTTTCCTCTGAGGTGGTGCGGATTAGCGCGGAAGACTTCCCGCTGGCTGGCGGCGGCACCGATCTCGCTATCGATGCCGAGAAGCACGGGAATGTCTTGGAAGGAATGGAGTCCGTCGGAGATGAAGAACGGGACGACGACCACGTTTGGGGTGAGTGACATTTTATCCCACTCGGCGATGAACGGTTGCTCTTCCATGTAGGTGTCGAGCACGGCGGCGTAGCCGGCACCCGAGGCGAGGATCAGCTCGACTTGGTCGCGGATGGCCTTGGTGGAGTTCTGGTTGAGACCGGTCCCGTGGCCGGTGATGATCAGTGTGGTGGTGGCGGGATCGACCCCTGGAGCGATCTCTTTGGCGCGTTTCAGGATCAGATCCGTCATCGAGCGATGGACGCCGACGGGCAGGCAGTAGTGAAAGGTTTTTCCCCGGACCACGGAGGTGGGTCCGGTGAGTTGGAGCTCGCGGGGAATGATTTCCTGGGTGAAGTAGCCCTCGCTGATGAAGTCTGGGACCACGTAAACGTCGTCCGAGTCGATCAGATAGAATGCCTCACGCATCGAAGGTTCTTCTTTCCAGAAGCAGCAATGGACCTCGGCAAAAAGCCCGCGCTGGCGGATCTCATCGGCGTGATCGAAATAGGGAGTGGAGGAGTCTGGATTCTCGGTGGAACCGTGGCCGACGATGAGAAGGGCGCTGTGTGGCTTGGCCGCAATGGACATGGCGCGACGGTGGCAAGGGATGGTCGGAATGCAAGGCAGGGAAAATTTTCAGTGTTCAGTTTCTCGGTTTGCGGCAGAGACTCGCGGCGGATGGAGATTTTTGAAAAATTGCTGCTGTGGGTGGACCCGGTCCGGCGCTCGGGGCCGGAGGCGATGGCGGTGGACCAATGGTTGCTTGAAACGACAAAAATCCCGGTGCTGAGGGTCTATGGCTGGGCGGGTGAGTGGGCGAGCGTCGGCTATTTCGGCAAAATCGCCGGGGCGTCGGCGGCATTTCCTGGCGTGAATCTGGTGCGCCGCTGGACCGGTGGGGGAATCGTGGATCACCGGGCTGACTGGACTTACACGGTGGTGGCACCGCAGGGTGAAGCGCTGGCAGGGTGGCGTGGGGCGGAAAGTTACCGGCGCATCCATGCAGCGTTGGCGGAAACGCTGACGGCTGAGAATATCGACGTCCAGCCGAGCGACGGCGGCGAGGAAACCGGAGCGGCGCTGTGTTTTGAGAACCCGGTCAGTCACGATCTGCGCGGCGGGGCGGATGGCCGGAAAATCGCCGGGGCAGGGCAGCGGAGGACGCGGCTGGGCTTGTTGCACCAAGGATCGGTGGCGGTGGGCTGTTGCGAAGCTAAGTCGCGGGAACGGTCGGAAGATTTCGCGAGCCGAGTGGCAAGTGACTGGGAAATTTTTCGAATTCAGCCAGATCTGCGAGAAATCAGCCAGCGAGTCGCAGCGCGCTACGCCCTCCGTGAGTGGACATGCCGCCGCTGAAGGACGTTTCTGCACGGTTTGCAAAAGTAGGTGATATTTTTGCAACGCTTTAAGGTTGGTTGTGCCACCCGGAATGCGATCTGAAATGAAAGTTTTTGAAAACCAAGCACTTAAAGCCATCATCCGGGGTTGGCACGCGGGATGAGAAGGAGAGGATGTTCTCCGGGGGGAGAAAAATAGGGGGCTCCGGTCCTCGACAAAATCGCCAGCCTGTCGGATGTGTCAGTCTTCGATCAGAAGATTCCGCCGAAGGGCTGGTTTTTAGTTGGATTCAGGTGATCACCGGCTGCGCGGCAGCTCCGATTTTGTAGGTTGAGGCTTCACAACGATTACGCTACACCCGGCCATCTCCGAATGAAATCCCTTCAGCCCTCGCTTGAGAGTCGTATTTCAGACAGCCAAAACCGCTATCTGAAGCAACGCGATGCGTTGATCGCCCTGACTCAAATCACCTCGCCTGACAGTTTCGAGATCGTGAAAGCGCTGCGATTGATCACGGAGACCACGGCCAAGACCTTGGAAGCTGCGAGGGTGGGTATCTGGCGATTTACGGCAGACCGCCAAGCCATCGAGTGCTTGAATCTCTATCAACTTGAAACCGGCGCTCACAGCTCCGGGCAAATGCTGACCGCAGCGCAATATCCTGACTATTTTAAGAATCTTGGCAGGTTGGAAGTGATCGCGGCGGACGACGCGCTAGCCGATCCGCGCACCTGCG
>JAYTEI010000018.1:0-10084 GCA_043735445.1 Akkermansiaceae bacterium
GCGGGATTTGCCGAGAATAACAGGTAGCGCTCGACGAGAAACCATTCGAGCGAGTTGACTTCGGCTGCCCGGGTGGAAGTCGGCATTTCGTAGCCGAACTCCATATCCAACGCACCGATGGCTTTCCTCCGGCTGAGATAGTCGATGTGGTTGCCCATTTTGCGATTCCGCATGACGGCGTGTTCGTAGGGCAAATGAAACGCACGGCGGGCGATTTCCACTGCGATCGGCTGGTTGCAATCCAGCGAAAAAAACCAGACCCCGGCATTTCCCTGATCGTCGTGAACATAGGTGCGGACGTTGAGCTCCATGAACCACGAGAGCCACGGCACCGGCGGCAAACCGACGGGGCGCACGTGGTTCATGAAAAACGGCACCACTCCGAGCCAGGCTTTGCCCTCAAAGGTATCGACGTGGAGCCCGGGCGGCAGCCTTTCCGCGATGAGCGCGGGATCCACCGGCCAATGCAAGAACAGCAGCCCCGCCCAGCGCTGCCGCATGACGGGAAAACCGTTAGGACGCCCGCGGAGGGCGCACCGTTGTTCCAGGGAAGGTGACATGCGCCAACTTGGGACACGGTTTGGATTGCGCCAGGGTCACCTTTAAAAAACGCCGCGATTCCACCTTGCCGGCAACAGGGCCGAAAGAACTCGCCAGATTGGTATTGTTTATCCTGGCATTCATGGATTGGCCGGCACTCCGAGAATCCAATGACCGTCAGCTTCGTTCCTGATGGAAACTGAAAGTGTCCCGGCTGTCTCAGCCGGTTCCAGAGCATCGGCTCCCGGCTGGGACAGCCCGGACACATTTGCCGTGAGCTGCCTAACCTCTTCCTCTCCACACCAACGGTGTCACGCCCCACAGCCCAAGGTTGCCCGAACGGGCTACCTTGGGATCGCCCGGACGGAACCACGTTGTGGTTCATATTCCATCGCCGCATTTCCCCCAAGGTAGGCTCGCTCCGCGAACCAACCTTGGGCTGAGAGACATAACACCGGTGGTGTAACAGATTCGGATATCCGCCACCGTGGAACGAATACCACTCTGCTGTTAGCTCACGAAAGCCTTGCCGCCAGCAACTCGCGCTGGAAGATGAGCTCCTTCGGCAAGTGGTCATAGAGGTCGATGAAAAGCTCGCCTTGGCTGACGAGTTCGGCTTTCCACTCGGCGCGGTTGAAGGCCATGACCTTGTCGTAGCTCTCCTTGGTGAAACCTTCGAGTCCTTCGATGTTGAAATCCTCAAACGCCGGGGTCCAGCCGATCTGCGTTTCGTAGCCGGCGGCCGCGCCGTTGCAGCGTTTGACGATCCACTCGAGGACGCGCATGTTCTCGCCATAGCCGGGCCACAGGAACTTCCCGTCGTCATCCTTGCGGAACCAGTTGACGTGGAAAAAGCGCGGCAGGTTCGTCAGATAGCGGCGCATTTCTAACCAATGGCCGAAGTAAGCGCCCATGTTATAGCCGCAGAATGGCAGCATCGCCATCGGATCGCGGCGGACTTTACCAATGGTGCCAGCGGCGGCGGCGGTCATTTCCGAACCCATCGTCGCGCCCACATACACGCCGTGGCTCCAGTTGAACGCCTGATAGACGAGTGGCATGGTGGTCGCCCGCCGGCCGCCGAAGACGATGCCGTCGATGGGCACGCCGTCGGGATTCTGCCACTCGGGATCGATCGTCGGGCACTGCACGGCGGGCGCGGTGAAGCGCGCATTCGCGTGGGCGGCGGTGCGGCCGCAGTCCGGCGTCCAGTCCTGATTGGTCCAGTCGATGAGATGCGCCGGGAGGTCTTTCGTCATGCCTTCCCACCACACGTCGCCATCGTCAGTTAGACCGACATTGGTGAAAATCGTGTTTTCCTTCATCGACTCCATGGCGATCGGATTGGTGTCGTAGGCGGTGCCGGGAGCCACGCCGAAGAAGCCAGTTTCTGGATTGATCGCGTGCAACTTGCCGTCCGCATGAGGCCATAGCCAGGCGATGTCGTCGCCGACGATGGAGGTCCTCCACCCCGCATCCAGATAGGCTTGCGGCGGGATGAGCATGGCGAGATTGGTCTTGCCGCAGGCGGAGGGAAACGCGGCGGTTAGATAAGTCTTGGTGCCATCCGGCGCGTGGATGCCGACGATGAGCATGTGCTCCGCCATCCATTGATGCTCCCGTGCGATATTCGAGGCGATGCGCAGGGCAAGGCACTTTTTCCCTAACAAGGCATTACCGCCGTAGCCGGAGCCATAGGACATAATCTCGCGGGTCTCGGGGAAATGGACGATGTATTTATCCTCATTGCAGGGCCAAGTGGTGTCCGCTTGGCCGGGTTCTAACGGCGCACCGACCGAGTGAAGGCTCGGGATGAATTGGCCATGCCCATCGCGCTTCTTCGGGGTGGTGCCGTTCGCTTCATCTTCAAGCCGTTTCAAAACGTGGGAACCCATGTGGCACATGATCCGCATGTTCACCACCACGTAGGCACTATCAGAAATTTCCACGCCGATCTTGGCGAGCGGCGAGTCCAGCGGACCCATACAAAACGGGATGACATACAGCGTCCGTCCCTTCATAGAACCCGCGAATTTCTCCTTCATCTTGGCGCGCATCTCAGCGGGATCGGCCCAGTGGTTAGTCGGGCCGGCTTCGTCGGGCCGCTTCGAGCAGATATAGGTCCGATCCTCCACCCGGGCGACGTCTGAGGGCGTGGAGCGGGCGAGAAATGAGTTAGGGCGCTTCGCCGGATTGAGGCGGGTGAAGGTGCCTTTATCCACCATCAGCGAGGTGAGGCGGTCCCATTCGGCTTGCGAGCCGTCGCACCACTCGACCGAGTCAGGCGTGCAGAGGGCGGTCATTTCATCGACCCATTTTTGCAAGGCTGAGTGAGTGGTTAGGAGGGGTGTGCTCATGGCGAGAACATTGGAGCGTGCTATCTCGTGCTTGGCAATCCGATGCACCGATTGGGGCGGAAAATCCATGGAAACGCGGAGCGGACGTATAAAACCCGCGAGTCCGCTCGCCTCAAGGCAAGAGCCGGATGGGGTGAATTCTTCACCTACGGATCTGTGCAGGAGGGCGCCGACAGCGGCGGTTCCTACCGCAATACAAAAAATCGAGCACAAGCCCTTTGTGAATTCCAGCAGAACTACCCTCGGTCACCGTTGCCGAAAATCTCCTCGGCGTAGTTCTCGCGGAGGAACTGGAGGTCGGCGCGGTCTTTTTCGCGGTGGGTTTTTTCCTTCATCCGGTAGAGCAGGCGGGGGGAGGCGAAGGGGATGGGGACGCCATCGACCATCCGGATGATCTGGTCTTTCGAGGCTTCCTCATAGCCGATGCCGCTGGCAGAAGCCATCAGGTCCACACAAATTTCATCGCCAACGCGGACGACGGTGTATTTCGCGATCTCGCCGGGTTCGAGTTCGAGGACGGCTTTGTCCGGGAGGGATTCGAGGGCTTTATAGACCTTGGCCTCGTTTTCAGGATCGGTGGCGACGACGAGATCCAGGTCGAGGGTTTCCCGGCTATATCCCGCGCCGCGGATCGCGAAACCGCCGACTACGATGTAGCGCGTTCCCGAGGCATTGAGTATCCGGCAGAGATCCGCGAGATCCTGTGGGGTGGGGGCACGGGAGACTAACTCATCCTCACCAGCGTATTCTTCCTCATCCATAGATTTGCTTCTTCGTGGCTATTGAACCGGTAAACTCCTTTCGGCATGAATCTCACCGGAAGTGATTTCTGCCAGTCCTTCGCACGCTGGATGGTGAAGGTCTCGGTGCAAAGGGGATTTGGAGGACGTCTGCGACCGACTGCCTTGCCGACGGGATCGTCGAGATTGATGACGTTGACCTGTTTCATTGAATCCAGACTAGCTCAGGCGGCTTGAATAGGAAGCTTTGAAAAACCGAGACGCATCAGCCTGACGAGGAGGGTTGAGATTTTCCGGCGTGCTTGCTATTTGCAAATTACGAAAAAAAGCCACCGGGAGCTTCCCGGCGGCTTTTCAAGAAACTAGCAGTTCAGAGTTTGCCCAAGACCACCTTGATCGCGTCGAAGTTAGGCATCTCGCTCGGGACATCGAGCACCTCGGCGTATTGGACCACGCCGGCCTTATCGATGACGAAGGCGGAGCGCTTCGACACGCCGCCCATGATGAGGTTTTTCGTCGGCAGAAATTGTTCGTAAGCCACACCGTAGGCCTCTGTCACGGCGTGTTCGTAGTCGCTGAGCAACGTGATGGTGATGCCTTCCTTTTGCGCCCATGCTTCCTGCGCGAAGGGATTATCGCCGGAAATGCCGAGCACCTTCGCGTCGAGCGCGTCGTAATCGGAGATCCCGTTAGAGATGCTGCACAGCTCACTCGTGCAGCCGCCGGTGAAGGCCATCGGCACGAATAACAGGATGATGTTGGATTTCCCGACCAGCTCGCTCAGCGTGACTAGTTCAGGGCCGTTAGCGGTTTTGGTGACGAGAGTGAAATCTGGGGCTTGGTCGCCGACTTTGATGGACATGGTGGTTTCGGGGTTGTTTGAAGTGAGGCCGCAGCGTAGAACGCCGCTCCCGGATATGTCATACCAATTCTCAAATTTTGGCCAACACCTCGGCAGTGGCAGCGGCATCGGCGAGCTGATGGACGACCTCGGCCACGCCCTTGCCAGCGGTGGCCCGGATCTGAAAATGCTCGGCGGTGGCCAACCGGCGCACATCCCTGAGATGAACGCCGTCTGGCGGCGGCGACTCGAAGAACTGATGGAGGAAATGGGCGGACTCGAGCGCGCTCTAACCACTTACGATCCGCCAGGCGGCAACCCACATTTCATCGAAGCCATCGCCACGCTTTTCCGGAAAACCTTCGGTTGGCAGATCGGCCCGGAAAACGTCGGCATCACCAGCGGCGGTCAGACCGCCTTCTATTTCCTCTTCAATCTGCTCGCCGGGGAAATGCCCGACGGTAGCCGCCGCAAGATCCTGCTGCCGCTCGTACCCGAATACATCGGCTACGCCAACCAGGGAGTGAGCGGCGATTTATTCCGCGCCGTCCCGCCGCTCATCGAAAAAACCGGGCCGCACGAGTTCAAGTATCGCGTGGATTTCAACCAGTTAGTTGTCACCCCCGAGATCGCCGCGATCTGCGCCTCGCGCCCGACCAACCCCACCGGCAACGTCCTAACCGACGAGGAAATCGCCCACCTCTCCGTCATCGCCAAGCAGCACAACATCCCGCTCATCATCGACAACGCATACGGTGCGCCGTTCCCCGGCATCATCTTCGCCGATGCCACGCCGTTCTGGGAAAACCACGTCGTCCTCACCCTCAGCTTGTCGAAACTCGGCCTGCCTGGCACCCGCACCGGCATCGTCATCGGCCCACCGGAAATCATCCGCGCACTCGGCTCCATGAGTGCCATCGCCGGACTCTCAAACCCTAACATCGGCCAACAAATCACCCTGCCGCTCATCCGCTCCGGCGAGATTCTTCGCCTCAGCCGCGAGGTGGTGCAGCCGTTCTATCAGGAAAAATGCCAGCTCGCCCGCCAAGCCGCAGTGGAAGCATTCGGCGACGACATCGAGTGGTACATGCACCGCAGCGAAGGTGCGTTGTTCCTCTGGTTCTGGTTTCCCGGCCTGCCGATCACTTCCCAAGACCTCTACGAACGACTGAAGAAACGCGAAGTCCTAGTCATCCCCGGCCACCACTTCTTCTTCGGCCACGCCGACCCTAACTGGTCCCACCGCCATCAATGCATCCGCGTTTCCTATGCGATGGATGAGGCGGTGGTTAGGGATGGGTTGCGGATTATCGCAGAAGAGGTGCGGCGCGGAACTCTCGCCTTCACTCGAACTGATAGCACCCATCCACCACTGAAACCTCCGGCGGGACCTGGTTCTTCTCAAACAAGTCATAACCCGGCTTAAGGTTCTTCCAAAACACTTCGTTAGAACTCCCGGCGGCATCATGCATCCGCGCGGCAGTCATGCGGAACGGAAAGATATGGACTCGGAAGTATATCTGCCCGCCATCAAGAGCGGCGGCACAGAGAGTATAGATTTCCTCGATTTTTTCATCAGTCATCGCGAGGCAGCCGATGGAGACATGGTTGCCATGGATCATAATGACCGAGCCGGTGCGCTGATGGGCGCGATCATATTCATTCGGGTAACCAATGTTGAATGATAGATGGAACTGGCTGTCCGGCTTCATCGCGGCGGGCGGGACGAAGTAGAAACCCTCCGGCACTTGGCCGTCGCCTTCCACGAGCTTTGGGCCAAGGGTGCCGGACGCAGCGGCGATGGGATAGGTGCGAAAGAGATCGAACTTCCCCGTCGCGCGGTTGCGGACTAACAACTCAAGTTGATTCTCTTCCTTGAACGCGCGGATGAAAACGGGATCGCCAAATTTCAAACCCACAGCAGTTAGGTCGCGCTCCAAACCCGGTCGGACGTTGGCAGCGGCAGCGATCGCCCGAGGTTCGCCGGGCGGGATGGTGCGATCAATCATGGCAGACACGGATCTTCCCTTTCTCTCACAGGAGGCAAGCAATCCCACGATGAGGATAGAAATGATGAGGAGTGGTTTCACGGCAAGTCTGATAGGGGGCATGGCCGTCTCGTCCATGCGGAGGGAGGAGACCTCCCTGCCCCCTAGGGTCGTTTCTTCGCGGGGATTGGCAAGCCCGCCCGTCCGTGCCACGCTCCGCGCATGACGTTGAAGCCGCTCGGCGATTCCGCATGGTTGGTGGAGTTTCCCGGAAAATCTGGCGAGCAGGCACTGGCACGGGTGATGGGGATGGTGAATGCGTTAGAGCACAATCGGCCTGCGGGAGTGCGGGATGTGGTGCCGTCGTTTGACTCGGTGGCAGTGCATTTCAACGGGGATGCCGGGATAGCGCTTCGCAAATGGATCGAGGCAGCAAGCGTCACTGATAGATTACCTGCCGGCAAGAAATGGGAGATCCCGGTGTGTTACGGCGGTGCTCACGGGCCGGACCTCGACGAGCTGGCGGCGCTAACGGGGATCTCAAAGGATGAAGTCATCACCTTGCATAGCGGGGCGATCTACACCGTGGCGGCGGTGGGCTTTTCACCGGGGTTTCCCTATTTATTAGGGCTGCCAGAAAGGTTGTCGCTGCCGCGGCGGCGGACGCCACGGCTGGCGGTGCCAGCGGGTTCGGTGGCGGTGGCCGGCGGACAGGCGGGAATCTATCCGTTCACGTCGCCCGGCGGATGGCATATCGTGGGCCGGACGGCGGTGACTTTGTTTGATCCCCATGCTGCACGGCCGGCATTGCTGCGGTCCGGCGACCGGGTGCGGTTTGTGCAGGTCGAGAAATGGGAGCCGCTGGCGAAACTCATTTCACCGGTCTCGGAAAAAGTGGGAACCATCGAAGTGATCAGGCCCGGTGCATTGACGACGGTGCAAGATCTCGGTCGGCCAGGTTACGAATCCTCCGGCGTTTCCCCCGGCGGAGCGGTGGACCGGCAGGCGCTGCGGCGGGCGAACTTGTTAGTCGGAAACGATGAGGGCGCGCCCGCATTGGAAATCTGCGTGAGTGGACCGGTGCTCAAGTTTCACACCGCGACGGTCGTGGCACTGAGCGGAAAATCCCGAGCCGTGTCAGCAGGCGAGACCGTCGATTTCTCACCACTAACAGGCGGCGTCCGCGCCTGCCTCGCGGTGGCTGGCGGCTTGCGGGTGCCAATGTTGTTAGGCAGCGCAGCGACGGATCTGCGGGCGGGCTTCGGTGGCTTCCTGGGCCGTGCCTTGCAAGCCGGTGACTGGCTACAAACCGGCACACCCGGACGAGCGCCCCGCTGCGGCGATTGGCATGTCGGGCGGGCAGAAAGAGTTTCCATAATCGAACTGCGGTTCCTAGCAGGCGTGCAGATGGCGTGGTTTTCCGAGGAAGCCCGGCGGCGATTTCAAACCGAGATCTATCAACTCACGCCCAACTCGGACCGGATGGGTGCGCGTTTAACCGGCGCAGGGTTGCATCTCGCCGAGTCGCGGGAAATGGCATCGCAAGCGGTGGCGTGCGGCTCGGTGCAAGTCCCGCCGGACGGGCAGCCCATCGTCCTGCTGGCCGAGCGCCAGACCATCGGCGGCTACCCGCAGATCGGCCATGTGATCTCGGTGGATCTACCGAAACTGGCCCGCGCGTGGCCGGGCACGCAGGTGAAATTTCGTGAAGTCACCTGGGAGGATGCCCAACACTTGCGACGGCTAGAAGAGCGGGATTTCAATTTGTTGCGGACGGGACTGGAGCTGTTAAAATGACGGCCATGCGATTCATCGACTTGAATGCCGATCTCGGCGAAGGTGGCTCACACGACGCCGCGCTGCTAGAACTGGTGACCTCGGCTAACATCGCCTGCGGTGGCCATGCCGGCGATGAGGAAACGATGCGCCACTCGATCGAATGGGCGCTCGCGTCCGGCGTGGCCATCGGCGCGCATCCAGGCTATGAGGATCGCGAACATTTCGGCCGCTTGGCGATGGTCCTGCCCTTGGAAAAAATCACCGACCTCGTGCGGCGGCAGGTGGAAGCACTTGCCTCACTCGCAGGCGAAGCGGGTGCCCAGCTTCACCATGTGAAACCCCACGGTGCCCTCTACAATCAGTCGAGCCGCGACCCCCTGTTAGCCGCGGCCGTGGTCGCGGGGATCACTGGCGTTTCACCCGACCTGATCCTCTACTCGCTGCCCGCCAGCGCACTTGCCGAAGCGGGCCGCGCGGCGGGTCTCACGGTGTATGCAGAAGGATTTGCAGATCGCCGCTACCGGTTAGACGGCTCGCTGATGCCGCGCGGCGAACCGGGCGCGGTCATCAAAGAAGTCGATTCCGCAGTGGCGCAGGCATTAGAAATCACCACTAGCAGAAATCTCGAAACTCTCTGCGTCCACGGCGATGGAGTGACAGCCGTGGCCATCCTGCGGGCGTTGCGCGACAAGCTCGGAGAAGCCGGACTAACCATTCGCTGCAAGCGGTGACGCAGGCACAACTTCAAGAACCCACTCTAACTGTGAGCCAGCAGTTTCGGAATCGAGGCCAGCAGCCGCTTGGTATAGTCCGCTTGCGGCTCATAGAAAACTTGACCCGCCGGCCCAGACTCGACGATTTTTCCCTGATACATCACCGCGATGCGATCCGCGATGTAGTGGACGACGCCGAGATCATGGGAAATGAAAATCATCGTTAGACCGAGGTCTTTCTGCAATGAGGTGATGAGATTGAGGATTTGCGATTGGATAGAAACATCGAGCGCGGAGACCGGCTCGTCGGCGATGATCAACTTCGGCTCAGGCGCCAGCGCGCGGGCGATTGCGATCCGCTGGCGTTGGCCACCGGAGAATTCGTGCGGGTATTTCCGCATGACTTTGGCGTCGAGGCCGACGGTGGCCATCAGGGTTTCCACGCGACTGAAAAGGGCGTCGCCCTTCAACTTCGGATGGCGTTGGCGGACGGCCTCGGCCAGCGTCGAGAAGATCGTCATCCGCGGATTCAGCGAGGCGTAAGGATCTTGAAAAACCATCTGGAAATCCAAGCGCCGCCTGCGGACCTCCGCCGCCGAGAGCGCTGATAGATCCTCACCATCGAGCACCACCGAGCCGGACGTCGCGGGGATGAGCTGCATGAGGGTCCGCGATAAGGTGGATTTCCCGCAGCCAGACTCGCCGACGAGACCGAGGATTTCGCCTTTCTCAAGGGTGAGGCTCACCCCGTCCACCGCCCGGACCACTTGCTTAGCGGGCGAAAAAAGCGAGCCAGCCCGCTGGCTGAAATGAGTGCGGAGATTGTTGATTTCCAGATACGACACGCCCGTGAAGATGCACGGAACCAGCCTGAATCCCAGATTGAAGTTTCCCGAAACTTCGGTGTTTGAGAAAGCGAAACTCCGCCCCATGCTGCGGCCCATGATGAACCTGCTCGGGAAAAACCTGCTGATTCTCGCGTCCGCTGGGTCGGGCAAAACGTTTCAACTCGGCAACCGAGTGATCGGCCTAGTCGCCATGGGCGTGGCTCCGGAAAAAATTGTGGCTCTAACATTCACGCGCAAGGCCGCTGGGGAATTCACGGACTCGGTGCTAACAAAGCTGG
>JAYTEI010000019.1:0-2044 GCA_043735445.1 Akkermansiaceae bacterium
CAAACCCGCCCGGAGCGTGACTCCGGGCGGGTTTTCGTTAGGTGATTCAGTAGGCGGAAACCGGCACCCCATTGCGGTAAGTCACCGCTCGCGCACTGCCGTCTCCCACGCTGCTGCGAGCCCAGCTTTGCGGCGCTATATGGGTTTCGCTCGGAGTCTGGGGCCTCTGACTTGGAGCATTGGTGATCGTCACCGCAGTGCCCACATTGAGCGAATCGAAAAGGACCGGCACAAATTCCTTCGGCAGCCGGATGCAGCCGTGCGACGCCGGTTGTCCGGGTTCGGGGATCACTCCGCCATGCATCCCGACCCCGTAGGATGTTAGACGCATCCAGTAGGGCATCGGAGCCGGCACATAAACCATGCCCTTCGGCACCTTTTGACTGGCCTTGGCGTCGCCATCGGTCACGTTGCCGAACTCATCTTCAAACCAGCCGTAAATGTTCGAGTGCTTGTCCTCGATTTTTTCCGTAATCTGGTAGCTGCCCGGTGCCGTGCCGTGTCCTTCCTTACCGGTGGCGACGAAGCACCAGCCGATGTCGCGGCCACCGCGTTTGAACTCGGCGATCTGGTCGGTCAGGCTGATGCGGATGGAAACCTTGCCCTCGCCACCGTCGTCATACCATTTATATAGGATCCGCTGATCCGCCTGCGGATGCGCGGGCATGGAGCCTACCGTGCCACAAGAGCTGGCTAACAGCGAGATTACCACACTGGCGAGTCCGACGAGAGGGGTGAATGAAGCGGGCATGGACATCTGAAATCTGTGGATGAATGGGCGAGGTGGGCCGCGACATTTTCGCGCTGCCGCCCCAGCCAATAAGCGGAGAACCCCGGCGGGTCAAGGGCTGGCGAGCCTCAAATCGGTGGGAAATTGCCGTAGCGGGTCTTGCACTCGCTGACGTTTGCACCTACCCACGGCCCGCATGATTCGATTTTCCCTGTTTGGTATCCCCATTGAGGTCCAGCCGTTTTTCTGGGTAGTGTCCGCGCTCATGGGTGGCGCACTCAACGCCGATTCGAGGGCGGCATTTTTCGCAATGGCGTTGTTTGTCATCGCCGCCTTCATTTCCATTCTCATTCACGAGCTAGGCCACGCCCTAACCGGACGCAAGCTCGGCGGCGGCTATGCTAAAATCGTCCTCACCACTTTCGGCGGACTCGCCTACAACCAAGGCGGAAGGTTCGACCGCCAACAGCGGTTTTGGATGATCGCAGCCGGCCCCGGCGCGGGTTTCGCTTTTCTAATCGTGATTCTCGCCGTGCTAGCCTTGGCCTTCAACGGCCCCGACGTGATGGCCTTCACCTCACAGGTTTTATTCGGAATGCGAGTGCCCTTCACCTCCGATGACCTCCTCAACTTCCTACGCGAGAAACCCTTCATCCATATCTTTCTCCGTCACCTGCTCTGGATCAACTTCTGGTGGGGAGTCATCAATCTGCTACCCGTCATGCCGTTAGACGGCGGGCAAATCACCGCCCTTCTTGTGCGACCTCAGCGCCTAGTTTTTCTCATCGGCCTCAGCGCCGGAGCAAGCATGGCGGCACTGGCGTTTCTCTGGCTCGGCTCCACCTACACGGCACTGCTCTTTGGCTACCTCGCTTGGCAAAACTACAAGAACATGCAAGACGTGCGCTGGCAGTGAGGCGTTAGCCGCTTCACCAAAACATCATCCGCAACCCAGCGAGCGTCGCGAAAATCACGACCATCCACTCGAACGCCACCTGCGGCACGTGCTGCAACAACCATTTCCCGCCGAAGATCCCCACCGCCACGGCCGGCAACAGCCGCAGGTTGTCCTGCAAGCTATCCGCCGTGATCAATGCCAGCCGCGCGTTCAGCGGCACCTTGATCAGGTTGATCAGCAGGAAAAACCGTGCGCCGATGCCGATGAGTTCCATCTTCGGGAGCTTCCGCGCCATCAGATAGAGCTGGATCACCGGTCCCGCCGCGTTCGCCAGCATCGTCGCGAAGCCGCCTAACACCCCGGCACTCAGCCCAAACCCACCCGACTCCGCCAGCCGATCAAACGCCACCGCTTGC
>JAYTEI010000020.1:0-4632 GCA_043735445.1 Akkermansiaceae bacterium
AAAGGCTTTTTCCGGGAACGAGCTTTTTGGATAAAAGTGTTCGATCGTTTCCACGGATAGAGCCGCGACCGGAAATCCGTCACAGAACGAACAGTGGCTGGCCGTTTGTTTGCGGAGTGGTTCGAGAATCAACTGGTTGATCGGTAGCCCATCCTTCACCGGCCAGCGCCATGACTTGCCTTCCGCTTGATTTCGGACCCAAGTTTCCGCCCACTTGTTGGCACCATCTCGCAAAGCGGCTGGTTCTTCCAGCCGTTCTTGAGGTCTCATGGCTTAGCGGAAGCGGTCAGTTTTTCAAGTTGGCGATCAAATTGACGTAACTCCATGCCTATAATGTTAGCGAGTTCGTCGCTGCGGGCTGATATAGTTTCGGCCAGTGCGCGTGCTTTGGATTCCGCATCCAAGTTGCCTTTCAACGTCTCGTCACGTTCTTTTCGAAAATCTGCCAGTAACTTCTCGCTTTGCGGATCAAACCACTCGCTCAAGCCAAGAATTTCTGAAACGGCTGTGATATAACTATCTCCCTTTGAGGCTGGGATCGCGTCTGAAATTGTGACTTCCCCATGTTCGTCAGGGTTTAACTTATAGATGAAACCTTCGTTGACAGAACTCACTACAAAAGGGGAATGAGTCGCTACGAAAAACTGGCTATTTGGGAATAGCTGTTGGGCCATTGGTAGGATTCTTCTTTGCCATTCGGGATGCAGATAAGCTTCGGGTTCGTCGAGAAAGAAGAACGCTTCCTCTACCAAGGGATCTTTGCTATCCGGGAATGTGAGATCCATCACGGTGGCTGCCGCGAACATCCACGCGAGTAAACTATTGAGTCCTGCGGGAAGCCCTTCGATTGGCAGAGTGCGATCACCCCAGAGAAACATCAATTTGGGCGCGGGATTGGCTTGGGCAATCACAGAGAACCGGCGTCCAGTAATTTCACTGACAGAGGCTTCTAATCGTTGAGCAATCTTGAGTGTCCGTCCTGGATTCTTAGGATCTCCATTCATCAATTCCATGGCCGCTTGAACTTTTAGATTCGCGATGCGTTGATTGATATCGGTTGGAATCCATGAGTTGAAAGAAAGCCGCTCTTGTGAACTTGGGAGAGCGACATTTTTCAAAATTTCCAGTTTTGAATTCTGAATCAGTAGAGCTCCTGAAAATGCAAACGCTAAGAGTGGAGCATCGGGGTCCGGTCTTGCAATTTTGCAAACTTCCTTGCCCTTGGTTAAATCAAAGAGAGTCGCGAAGTAATCCTGATTGGTCGATGTGTCCCAGCGTTCGATTCTTAATCCTGTCGGAAATCGTTCGGATTGGATTAGTTGGGCCGAAACTGTAGATGCAGCCAATACTGATAGAAGCCTGCTTTTACCAGTACCATTTGGTCCGGTAAATAAGTGAACTTCCCCGAGGGTGCCTCTGGTGGATGATTCCGGGAAAACGACCTCGTGCTTTATGAAAGGAAACAGGTCTAAAACTTTAATTCCGCCAATTCTCATGCCGATAAGGTGCTTTTAAATTAAGATGCAGGCAAGCACTTCGCTTCAGATTAACCTCACCGCGTGCTTTTTCGAGAGCTTCAAAACATCGCCCGCCACCGGTGATACAGCGGCGTTCGGATCGGTTAGTTTCTCACCGTTGAGCTGGACGGAGCCGGTGGTGATGAATTGTTTCTTCAGCTCGCCGTTGGATTTTTCTAGGGCGTAGGCGGCTTGGAAGGCGTGGGCGGTGAGGCTGAGGACGGTGAGATCGGCGGGGAGATCCGTGAGGGAAATTTCAGGGAGCTCGGCGTGGGCGAGGTCTTTTTTCGAGAAGCGGGTGTCCCAGTCGGCACGGGCGGCGGGGCCGGCGGCTTCGCCGTGGTAGCGGCTGGTGAGTTTCTCGGCGAGGGATTTTTTTGCATCCATCGGGTGGCCGGATGGGTCGCGGGCTTCGCCTAGCAGGAGAAGGTAGTAGCGGTCCATCAACTCGTCAGAGACGCTCATGAGCTTGCCGAACATTTCCTGCGGTGCGTCGCTAACACCGATGTAGTTGCCGTAGGACTTCGACATTTTCCGGACGCCGTCGAGGCCTTCTAGCAGCGGCATGACCATGACGACTTGTTGTGGCTGGCCTTCTTCTTTTTGGAGATCGCGGCCGACGAGGATGTTGAAGAGTTGGTCGGTGCCGCCGATCTCGACGTCGGCGCGGATTTCCACGGAGTCCC
This sequence comes from Akkermansiaceae bacterium, assembly GCA_043735445.1. Lineage (GTDB taxonomy): Bacteria > Verrucomicrobiota > Verrucomicrobiia > Verrucomicrobiales > Akkermansiaceae > Luteolibacter. The sequence continues at coordinate 2,204 of JAYTEI010000020.1, forward strand.
AGCCCTGCATGATGGGATATTGGAGTTCGTGGAGGCGGATTTCCTGGCCGGCGTCCAGGCGGGTGCGGAAGTCCTCGCGCTGGAGCATTTGTTGGAGGGTGACGCGGGAGTTGAGCTTGAGGATTTCCTCGTAGGACATTTTCCGAAACCAGTCGCCGTTGTAAACAATCTCGGTTTTGGATTTGTCGAGAATCTTGAAAGCTTGGTCGGTGTAGGTGGCGGCATTCACCATCACTTCATCGCGGGTGAGCGGCGGGCGGGTGGCGGATCGACCGGAAGGATCGCCGATGGTGGCGGTGAAGTCGCCTATCAGAAGGACAGCTTGGTGGCCGAGGAGCTGGAATTGGCGAAGTTTCTCAAGGGCGACGGTGTGGCCGAGGTGGATGTCCGGCGCGGTGGGATCGACGCCGAGCTTGATGCGTAGCGGACGGCCGAGGCGGAGTTTTTCGAGCAGTTCCTTTGCGGATAGCACCTTGGCGGTGCCAGCGGTGAGTTGGGTGAGTTGTTGTTCGGGAGACATGTGGGAGAGAGTTGCTGGTTTTCAGTTTCCAGTTTTCAGCAAAGATGAATTGCCAAGGTGCAGCTTGAGGATGCGTTTGACTTCGGCGGCGGCGGCGGCGTTGTCGGGGACGCTGTGGTTGCTGGGGACGATGAGTTCGGAGGCGACGGGCTGGACGTGTGAGGACCAATAGGGTACGACGCCGTCGCTGCTGTTAGGGGTGTTGCCTTTTCCGCGATCGCCGATGATGGAATGGAAGGTGATGGTGCGCGGGAGCGGCAGCGCACTGAGGGCGATGTTGGATTTATCCTTGGGAGAAAGACTGCTGATGGAGTTCGGCATATCCGGTTTCGCCTGGTCTCCTTTCAGCGCGCTGTTGACGCCTTGGATGGTGGCGTCGAGAAGCTCGACAGTTAGTTTTTTGGGAAGCCGGATGAGGTGGGAAACCCAGACGGCAACGCGGAAGGTGGCGACCGGGCTGCCTTGGTGTGGGACGGCCATGAAGACGACGCGCTTGGGCTCGGTTAGCGGCTGATAGAGTGTGGCTTCGCGGATGAGTTTGCGGGTGGGTTCGGAGACTTTGAGCTTGTGGATGGGGGTTTTAAAAACCGCGTCGTAAAATTTCGTGCCGGGGGTGGTGACGCTGGAACGGGTGATGAGACCGCCCATGGAGTGGCTGACGATGACCATGTTATTGAGGTTGCGCGTGTCGCCCTTGGTGCGGGCGTAGGCGCAGGCACCGCGCATTTGTTCGCGGAATTTTATGCTGCTGTAGAGCCATGGGTTTCCGGTGGGATAGTTGAAGAGCCAGACCTGATAGTGTTGGCGGAACCAAGGCTCGGGCGCGAGGTCATTGATGATGTTTTTAAAAGCGTCCGGCGATGAAACGAGGCCGTGGACGAAGACGACTGGGATTTTGTTAGGGTCGTATGGCTGGAGGAAGTAGAGGCCGGTTTCCTCGGAGAAACGTTCTGGCAGGATGACGTTTTGGATTTTTAGATCATCCAGATCGCACATCTGCCAGTAGAATGCATTGGGCGCGGTCCAATCGGCAGCGAGAGTTTGTTTGGAATTTCCGATAGAAACGTCGTCGTTGAGCCAGCGCTTGGTGAACTGCCAGACAGGAGGTTTACCGGAGCGATCAAAGGCCAAGGTGGCGGTTATGTTGTAAGGCAAGCCGCTGGGAAGGAGGTACGGAGCGCGTTTGACGCCGACGGGCGTGGTCTTCTTCCAGCCGATCAGAGGAACCCCCACGCCGTCGGTGAGTTGATGACAGGCGACTAACCGGCAGTTCACCTGCGCTGCGGGGAACAGGGCATCGAGGTAGTCTAAATTTGCCAGTCGCGTGTCTGGAGGCGCAATCGAAGTAGCGAGGGCGGCGGCGCGCGAATCCCAGTCGCCCGGGCCACAGCGGAGCTGGTCGAAAAGCTTGGCCACAGCGGTGTTGTAGAAGGTCCGCGCACCGCTCCATTCCGCCGCGCGGGACGGATTTCCGAGGATGAGCCATTGCTCGCGGGCACTTGCGACGAGCGTCGCCGCAGGCAGGCGTGAGGCGAGCGGGACTCTAACACACTGCGGCGGTTGGGGGGCTCCGCAATGGCAGAGCAGGACCACTAGCAGGAGGGGGATCGTTCGCAAGGTCGCGGGGTTCATGAGGTCATCAGCCGCTACGCGAGGCGGCGGCTAGAATGGCTCGCGAAATGGGCCTGCCAAGCCCGGATTGAGTGTCTCGCAGCGTTTCATTATCAGGGAGAAATTCTGCGGATCACCGGCGTAGATGATTTTTCCCTTCCCAAATCGGCACTCATCCGTTACCCATCGCGCCCGCCTGAAATGGTGGTCGTAGTTCAATGGTAGAGCCCCAGATTGTGATTCTGGTTGTTGCGGGTTCGAGTCCCGTCGATCACCCCATCTTTCCCATCGGGATCTC
>JAYTEI010000021.1:0-4619 GCA_043735445.1 Akkermansiaceae bacterium
TCCTCCATGGCATTGCGACACAAGCGCGGCTGGGGCGATGGCGAACTAATCGTGATGTATTCCGGCAACATGGGGTTGGGACATCGCTTCGGAGAAATCCTGGAGGCGGCGAAGCGGATGAACATCGAACATCGAACGCCGGACATCGAACATCGAAGTGAGGAAGTGACAGATACTGCGGACACGCCGCCGCGCGGGATGGATGAAAGCCGGGATCTAGCGTCGCCTAGCGGCTGTGCCAGGATGAATGAAACCCTCGGCCCGGAAATGCCGGCAGCTTCTTTTAACCCTTTATCCCGGAAAAGCCCCGAGGCGACGCCGGATCAACTTTCTGTCCCCACCCGTTTCGTGTTCTTCGGCGGTGGCAAGCGGCGGGCGGAAGTGGAGGCATTCGCGAGGGAGAATCCGGATTGTGCCGTGGAGGTGCGTGACTACGCCCCGGAGGAAGAATTGGCGGTGCATTTGCAGAGTGCTGACGTGCATCTGGCATCGTTGGACGCCGCTTGGACGGGAACGATGGTGCCGAGCAAATTGCAGGGAATTTTTGCCGCCGGGCGACCGGTGATCTTCATCGGCAGGGCGGATTCCAGCATCGGCCGCTGGGTGAACGAGAGCGGCGGTGGTTGGGTGGTGCCAGCGGACGACGCCGCCGGATTGCTTGCCGCGCTGGGCGAGGCGCGGGATCCTGAAATCCGATTGCAACGAGGACAGTCGGCCCGGACCTTTGCGGAGACCCACTTTAAAAAGCGGACCAACGTCGCGCGGGTGGCGGCAATCCTGACGCAATCTTGTTAGGGAGAAGAGACGCCTCGTCTCTTCATGCATGGCCGAGTCGTCGCCGCTTATCACCCTACGCGATTCCGTGATAAGCTTCATTTATATCGCGGACTTGCGCGAAATCTGCGAACTTTACCTCCAATTTATTTGAATGGCTGTTGAACTCTCATTTGCGTTTGTCCTGTCGTTGGTAATCTCCCTTGGCCTGAACCGAGTGATGTTGGCGATTGCGCCACGCTTGGGGCTGATGGATCAGCCCGGCGAACGGCGGATTCACTCGCACCCGATCCCGCGGGCTGGCGGGATTGCCATCTGGGTGACATTCCTGCTGGTGATCAGCCTAGGCCTCTCCAGCGGGGTGCTGGATGATGGCGGGAATTTGACCTGGTCGTGGTTCCGGGCCTTCATCGCAGGTTCAGCGGTATTGATGATCACCGGGTTCTTCGACGACCGTACGGGCCTGTCGCCGTGGGTGAAACTGGGGGCACACGTCCTCGCCCCGACGGTATTTTTCGTGCTCCATCCCATCCACACCGGAATTTTTCCTAACGATTGGTCGGCAGGATTTGATTACGCGGTGTTCGTCGTGTGGGTGGTGGTGCTGATCAACGCCTTCAATCTGATAGACGGTCTCGACGGGTTGTGCGGTGGTTTGGCTGCCGTCACCTCAGTGGCCTTGGCCGGAATGGCATTATCTAACGGTAGAGTGGATTCGGCGATGCTGCTGCTGGTGATGGCCGGCGCGGTGCTGGGTTTCTTGAAATACAACTTCAACCCGGCGCGGATCTTCCTGGGCGATGCGGGGTCGATGCTGATCGGGTTTTTCCTGGCGACGGCCGCGACCGATGCGGTCGGGCGCAAGGCGGTGGTCGGGGTGATCCTCTTACCCATCGCAGTGGCGGGAGTTCCGTTGTTAGACGTGCTGTTGGCGATCTGGCGGCGCGGCGCGCGGCGGCTCGTCCGGCAGTTGCATGGTGAAACGATCGAGGGTGGAATCTTCGATGCAGACAGCGAGCACCTGCATCATCGGTTGCTAGGTTCGGGTGGGTCGCAGCGCAAGGTGGCGCTGATTCTGCAGGGCATCTCGATCCTGCTGGCGGTACTGGCATTCCTGCCGATGGTCTATGGCGACCGGATGTTTGCGTTCTCGCTGGTCGGATTCCTAATCGTGGCCTTGGTGGGAGTTAGAAATTTGGCGCGGGTGGAAATCGAGCACACCGGCAACGTCGTCCACATGGCCATCAAGTTGCCTAGCCGCCGGCGGCGGGTGGCGGCGGTATTGTTTGTTTACGATTTGCTAGTCCTCGCTGGGGCGGCGGCGGCGGCGGTCCTCATCGAGACCAATCTCCTGATGCGCGGAGCTGATGTGAACGAGCTGGGACGCTTCGTGGTGATGTTCGCCATTCTCGGTAGCATCGCGCTGCTAGTGGTACAGGTGCATCACCGGTTGTGGGTGCGGGCGACGATGCGGGATATTCTATCGCTACAATTCTGGCTGCTAGTGGCGGCGGGTGCCACCTTTGCGTTGTTTAGCTTGATTTACGCATCTCTGGAATGGAGTGCCTTGCGAATCACGGTGATGAGTTATGTATTTGCCTGTGCAGGCGTGTGTGTGCCGCGGGTGGCCCTAGACTTGTTAAGGGAACTCGGGCTGGATGCCCGCCATTTAAACTCACGGAAAAAGCAAGTGGACGACCGCTGGCCGGTGGTCGTGCTTGGCGCGGGAGATATGGGTACGCTGTTACTAGATCACCTGAAATCGAGCGCCCACGATGTCTATCCGGGAATGAGGCTGCTCGGGTTCATTGATGAAACCGAGGTTCTGCACGGCCGCCGGCTGAGATCGTTCCGGATTCTCGGTGGGCTATCGGTGGTGCCCAAGTTGGTGGAAGAAGCAGGACTGAAGGGAATTATCTTGGCAATCAACAAGCCCCGCCAGGAACTGTTGGACCAACTGGATGCACTTGCCGCTAAGTATCATCTAAAGATATATCGATGGAAGGCCGCGTTGGAGGAGAGAGGATGAATAAAATGCTTAAAGGCTGAAAAGCTGAAAGCAACATCATCATTTCAACATTTAAACTTTTCGGTTTTTTTCCCATCAACTCTTCACCCGTCATTCCCCGGCTTTGCGTCCGCTGGCTTCCGCTGGTGGGAGTGATGGCGCTATGGGTGCCTGCGATGATTGCGGCGTCCTACGCGTGGGGTCACGGCGAGTATTATGATTACGGCTGGTTCGTGCCGCCGGCGGCGCTGTGGTTGATGATCCGACGCTGGAAAGATCTGGAAGGGGAGGTGAAACTGCCGCCGACTTGGGGAGTCGTGACGCTGGTCGCAGGGCTGTTGCCGTGGATCCTAGTGCTGCGAGTGTTAGGCTGGGCCGACCCTTCGTGGCGGCTACCGATCGCTTTGTTAGGCGCGACGGCGGCGGTCGTCGGCCATGGTTTGATCGCGGCGTCCCGTGGCTGGCGGGACTCGGCGGGATTCATCTGGATCACCCTGCTGTGGATGTCGGCCTTGCCGTGGCCGAGCGTGGTGGAAAGCGGAATCGTCCATCACCTGACTCAGTGGGTGGTGACTGCGGTGGCGGAGGTTTTCCAGTTGTTCGGCAAGCCGGTCGAGGTGTTAGGCGACCGGCTGCGCCTGCACGATCTAACGGTGGAGGTGACCGACGGCTGCAGCGGCGTGCGCTCGTTCCAGAGCTTCGTGATGGCCACTTGGTTTTTCGCGGAACTCCAGCGGCTGCCGGCGGCACGGGCGCTCACTCTGCTAGCCTGCGCCTGTGGGGTGGCCTTCGCGGTGAACATGGGGCGGACCTATGCCTTGGCGCAGATCCGCTTCGAACACGGGCAGGAAGCATTCCATCGGGCGCATGATTGGCTTGGGCTGCTGGCGTTCGTGATTAGTGGGCTGGTGTTTTACATTCTTTCGGGCAAGTTGGCCGCGCCCACCCGCCGCACGGTTGTTAGAACTTTGCAACAGCACTGACGCCGGCTTCCGTATTTTTTCCTGATGATTCGAAATCTAATCAATGCTGTCTGGGATCGCTGGGCTAATCTGCACCCCTTCGTCCGCTTCCTGATTCTAACGGTGGTGGTGGCTTGTCTCGGGTTTTTCGCGTTGAAACCCGCCTACCGCGTGTTCAAGTCGTGGCGCTTGGATCGCAATCTGGTGGCCGCCCGCAAAGCCGTTTCCGAAGTCCGCATGGATGACGCTCGTGACCTTTCCCTAACCGTGCTGCGGGCGGGCGATCCTCGGATCGAGGCATTTCGCATTTTGGAGAAATCCACTGCGTCCCTGCGCGATCCCCGCCACAGTGACATCGCGCGGGCTCTGATGGCGCATCCGCAGGGTTCTGACGAGGATCGCTTCAACGGTTTTCGCGGGATCGCCGCTGAGGCCCCGCTGGGATTGACCGGGCAAGCGTGGACGCTGTTGCCGGCCAAAACTCGCCAGGAACCGCGGTTTGCGAACTTGTTCGCGGATCGGCTGATTGCGGAAAAGCACTTCAGCGAAGCGGCCTCGGTGCTGCTGCAAGTGCCGGAGAGTGCGCGGGCGGGGGCGGTGGACCAGCGCTTGATCCGGGTGCTGATCGGCAGCGGGAAAAAGCAAGGATTCGAAGAAGCCCAGCGCTTGATCGCCGCCGCATTTCCAGACGGTGGGCCAGAAATGGACGCTTGGTTAGATCTGTTGGAGTCGATTCCCGCCGTGAGTTTGCAGGTGAAGCCGCTGGAGCCTGTGCGCAGGGTTTTGGAAAATCCAGCGGTGGCTGGCACGGCTCGTCCAGCCCTGATGCTTGCCCGGCTCGACTACGCAGCGAACTACGGTGGCCGCGCCGCGAT
>JAYTEI010000022.1:0-4593 GCA_043735445.1 Akkermansiaceae bacterium
CGTATTCTTGCTCGCCGGGACAAGTCCGGCCTGTTGGGATTCGCTCATGAAGATTTCACAGAAATTGGAATACGCCTGCCGGGCGATGACCCAGCTTGCGAAATTCCATGACGGGCGGACTCTTACACGGCTCGAAGAACTTGCGCAACGCGAAGCAGTGTCTGGAAATTTTCTGGTGCAAATCCTCAACGATCTGCGCCGCGCCGGCCTGATCGAAAGCCGCCGCGGCAAGGCGGGCGGCTACCTGCTAGGCCGCAGCGCGGACCAAATCACTCTGCGGCAAGTGGTGGATGCAGTGGATCCGGCGCTGTTGCAATGCTCAGTCACCCGCGACGGAGATTCCGGCCAAGCGGTGCGGCGGGCCTGGGAGCAGGTTTCTGAAATACTCCAGCACTCGCTCGACCAGATCACCGTGGAGAGCCTGGCTAACTGCCAAGGCGACCCGATGTTTTATATCTAATCACTCCGTCGCGCCATCCGGGTCATCTCCGCCGTGCTTGATAATTAGTCAGCAAATCCTAATTATTTAGCTGGAACAAAAAATCGGATCGGGGTAAGGAACTTCAGTTTATTCAACCTTTTTCCACCCATGGCAGCCTCCGCCGAACATACCCACCACATCAAAATCCGCTCGACGCAAATGGAAATGGCGTCTGCTGGAACCTCTAACCGCGACGAGGACTATGATCGCAAACTCAAGGACGCGCAGGACGAGCTCGACCGCATCCAACTCCAGCGCGAAGACCTCGAACGCAAAAAAAGCGAACTCGAGGAACTCACCGGCCGCAAGCGCGCCTTCCTTTCCCAACAGGCCGAACTCAGCGAAAAACTCACATCGTCGCTCACTCTGATCGACCGCGAGCTGTATGAAATCCGCAAGGAGTCCGAGGATCTGGAGCAGTGCCGGGTGTGCTTCGCCGCCCACCTCGACAAGATCCAGAAGTTCAGCCCCGAGAGCTGGAGCCGCGACCAACTTTCCGAGAAACTCGAAAAAGCCTCAATGGCCATCGACATCGCCGCGGATGAATACGACCAAGCTGCCGCGCATTTCGTGAATGGTCGCAGTGGCGCGATTTTCGGGCGACCATCGAAGCGCAGCCGCAGTGCTAACAGCCGCCACGCCGCGAGCTCGGAATTCAGCGTGAACCTCCGCAATGGTTTCGCCTTCAATCTTCCCATCCTCATCCTCGGTGGCCTCGCGCTCGCCGTTTACCTCGTTAGATAATCACCCTCATGAGCCGCGGCCCCCTCCTCAAAGAAGACGTGGAGCTCAACCAGCTCCGCGAGGCAGAACAACAACTTCTACAGCTCCACAAGGAGTGCGCGGAAATCCCCAGGAAGCTCGCCCTCGAACTCAAGGAGCGCGAGTGCACCATGCCGCCACTCGCGGAAATCGAAGAACGCCGGCTCCGTCGCCAGCACGAAGACATCGTTTCCCGCGGCCAAGTCACGAACATCCTCCGCGATCAAAGCCGCAGTTTTCTGTTATTGCTGTTGCTTCTAACTGCCACCGGCACCTTGATCTGGTGGGGCATTAAATTGATGCAAGGTTGAGATTTTACTGAAATCCCGTATTCCGTCCCTTGCGGGATGGTCGCATCCGCTCCAGTCTCGCAGATGTTTAAAATGACCACAACCGCAGCAGCTTCCCTCGGCTGCCTCATCGCCGCTTCCGCCGAAACGATCTTGCCTTCCGTGCCGGAGTTCGATCCCGCGAGGGCCGCCTTCAGTTACTCGGGCGACATGGATTTAGACGGCGGTCCCGGCAGCTTAGACGTCTCGCGATTTGAAATCCGCGCCCTGCTCTCCAAGCCCATCAAAGCTCTCGACGGTCTAACCGTGCTACCCGTCTTCGAATACAAGGCGACTTCGCTCGACTTCAGCGGCAGCCCAGCCGGCTTCCCCATCGGCGACGAAGATTTGCACTCCGTGAATCTCAGCGCCTTCGCCATCTCCGCACGCGACGGCTCACCATGGGTCTATGGCGGCTGGGGCCGGGCGGAACTCGCGAGCGATTTCCAAGATCTCGGCAGCGATGATTTCACCTTCGATCTAGCAGCCGGTGCCGGTTACCGGTTCAATGACAAGTTCCTGCTAGGCATCGGTGGCGCTCTGGTAAATCTCAATGGCGACGCCCAGTTTTTCCCGGGCATCGCCTTCGACTGGATCGTCAGCGACTGCCTGCGGATCGGCCTCTATGGAGCGACCTTCGTCGCGGCTTACACGCCCGACGAGGATTGGGAGCTAAGCATCCGCGGCGATTCCGGCGGTGGCGTCTGGAACATCCGCGACGGCGGCGGCACCTCGCACTCCATCGACCTAACATCCTACCGCCTCGGCCTCTTCGCAAGCCGCCGTCTCACTGGCAAACTGTGGCTCTCCGCTGGCGTCGGCACCACCTTGGGCAATGAAATCCGTCTCACCCAGGCAGACGGCGACAAGCTGGCCAAACAGGATTTAGAGAGCGGCCTGTTCGGCGAGATCGGCCTGCGGGTGACCGCGTGGTGAGCCGTTAGGCCTTCGCCTTCAAGCGCTCTTCGAGTTCCGCCCACTGGCTGCGGCTCACGATGTAGCCCACACAGCCGTCCTTGCCGCAGAGGCAGGGATGGTCTTCATAGCAGTCCACGTCGAAGCCGTAGTCGAAGGTGAGTTCGTCGCCGGCGGCAATATCAGTTAGTGAGTGGATGAAAATCTTGCGGCCTTCGATCCATGCCTCGCAGTTAGGGCTGCATGAATGATTGATCAGCCGCGCGGTGTTCCATGGCACATTGCCATCGATGTCGAAACGCTTGGACAACGTGAAAATATACACTGCCGCGTCACCCGTCTTGACCGACTTCGCGTGCTGCGAGATGCCACGGCGACCACTCTCGTCCTTGTCCACCAGCTCGCCCACATACTCGATGATCTTCGTTTCCTGCGGGATGAAACACGTCGCATAAACCCCGCGCCCATGGATTTCCGAGCCGCGCACCTCGCAGAATTTACTCTGCCCCCGGTTCCACAACTCGATGAGCTTGCGGTGCAAAACATGATGATCGGACGCCGCCTTTTTCTTCTTCGCTGACATGACTTGGATTCTAACGAGACTCGCGTTTTTCCAAAGGAGGAAATTGCAAATCCTGCGGCAAATTCACATACAGCCCGCGCAACTCGTTCACTGTTAGTCCGGAGCCGTCGATGAATGTCCAGTCGTTCTTGCCCTTCTCGGTGACCGCCACCTGGAAGCCGATGCTCTCGATCACGATCGCCTTGGCCTCTCCCGGACGGATGATTCTGAACTTCGTGACCGTCGGGATGATCACCAGCCACTTGGTGAAAATCAGGCTTTCGACATCCGCGCCATTGACCTTCTCCACCTTCTTGCCCGGCCCCACTTCGAACGACCGCGGCAGCCCCTGCGGCTTGAAGGAAATCATGCTGATCCCCTGCTGCATCATCTGGCGGGCCACTCCGGCGAGCTGTTTTTCAAGCTCCTTCATCCCGCCCATGCGGTTAGCAGTCCGCTCCTTCCACTGCGGGTTCATCCGCTCGACCGCCACCTGATAGCGGCCTAACACCACCTCGTCACCGAGGCTGGCCACCGCCGTCACCGCCGCCGCCACCACATCGGGCGGCGCAAACGAAGTGACCGCAGGTTGTTCCTTGGAAACCTTCGGCAGCGGTGCCAACGGCGGCGGCGCACCCTGCGTGGATGAACCACCAGCGACCAACGCGGCGGCGGCCAGCGAGCAAATAAATGAAGTCAATTTCACGCGGCAAGGGATGCCTTCTGTCCTCGCGCCCGTCAAGCTTGGCGGAAACTCAAGCAGCCACAAATCAATCCGCCCCGGTGTTAGCACCAAGAACGAGTCGGGCCACAGTTTGAAATGATTGCCAAGCCGCACGGCATGGTGCGAACGCTGATCTTCCCCGGCCGTTAGGTCGGTTTGGCGGCATCGTTGCGGTCGATGCCGACTGCCTAGTGCTAGAGGGTTATTAGATCCTCGTCCGCTGGAGCGAACGCTGTTAGACCGTTTGCCAAAAATAATTTCCGAAACCCTCACAAAAGACCGTTACGACTGTTTGAATCATTCAACACTCGCGAATCGCTCGCCCTCACCAGCTCCCGAATCCCGATACTTGCACGCTCGAAGAGCTTGAAGTTGCTATGGATTGCGGGCGGGACAACAAGGTGTTCCGACGTCTCAACGCCATCCATTTGTTGTTAGTTGGAGTCGCTTATGACTTGGTATTGCGCAATAGCCGGGTGAGCGGGCGAAACCCATTGGACCGTCGTCAAGCTTTGCGGCTGGCTGCGCGAGCAAAGGCAAATTGACCTCAGCTATCGCACGCTGGTGCGCTACCTTCATGAGCATGATTACGTCCGCAAGATTCCCAGCCCGGTGCCCGCGCCTCCGGATCTCGAAGCGTGGGAAGACCGCCGCGAAGCCTCCGCCGGTGAGTTCCTCGAGGTTTTGGAAGACCCGGCCTGTGAAGTTTTCTTTGGGGATGAAGCCGGGTTCGAAGGAGATCCCCGACCGCGCCATAAATGGGTCAAGCGAGGCTCGCGTCCGACCCAAGCCTAGCAAGGGAGTCACGTCCGGCAGAACG
>JAYTEI010000023.1:0-9928 GCA_043735445.1 Akkermansiaceae bacterium
AAAAATGATCCCGACTCCTCGTCAAATTTTTGCCAGCTTCGAGCGCGGTGTGATGGATCGCGATGAAATGCATTCCTTGATGGCGCTGCACGCGCACGAGTTGATCGCTGAAATGGAAGAAAACTATCAGAATCCCGCCGCCGCGTGGATCGAGAGCCTTTTAGCCAGGCGGTCTGCAAGGCGGCTGGTGCGTCGTCATGGCTCGAGGTTGCTGAGAGAAGTGCTCAGTGCGCTCGCCGACGTGCCTGAATTTCCACCGGCGCGGTATTTGTGGAATGCCGTCCACCCTGATGTGCCGCTGCATTGTTTCCTCAGAATGCGGCGAGAACCGGTGTTTAGGATTCTCAGTTTTGAGGTTCTAGCAGGTTTTATCCGGGTGGTGGTGGAGCATGGCGAAGCAGCGAAAGGCAAGGGGACTCGGCAGACATTTGCGTTGAAGCGCGACCCACTGTGGAAATTGAAAGCGGAGTCTGTTTAACGCGGTTAGAAATCCCTAGCAGCGCTGATGGTTTACCACAAACGTGAAGCTAGGGTGATGGTCGCCACAAAATAATCCATAGGCCAAGTCCCACCAGACGCCGAAGCTATGCCGAATGCCATGACCCGTCAGCGGAAAATGTCCCACAAACGAAGCTGCGCAATCTCGTGAATCTGCCCCAAAGTTTCCTCAACCTCTATCTCGCGGGAATTCCCAAGCCGCTTCGCAAACGCATCTAGCACCCCCTGCTTGGTCGTCAGCCGGGCACAGATGATGAACGGAAATCCGAATTTTTCCCGGTAGATCTCATTTTTCTGCGAGAAATTTGTGTATTCCTCGTCACTCAGGCGATCCAGCCCGAGCCCGGCCTGCTCGCGGGTCGATGCGTCAGTGAGTGCTCCTGCCCGCGCCAGTTTCCCGGCCAAATCTGGATGTGAACGGATCAATGCGAGCTTTTCCTCGTCCGTCGCACCCTTCACCGCCTGCCGCATCGCCATTGTTAAATCTCCCAGCGCCGCGAACGGACGTCGCCCGATCACTCGCTGGGGAACCCAATCAGAATGCTCGTAAATACCACCGAGCGTGGCTACGAATTCCTCGTCGGGTGCGGCATTGAGGCGGGTGAGTGAAATCATTTCACCGCAGTAAGTTCGTTTTCCCGGCAGAATTCAAGGTTGCCAATGGACCCATGGGAACAAATCGCCGCGCAGCGTCGCGAAGGAGTCGATGCCGTGGTGATCACCGTCACCGCCGCTAGGGGCAGCGTGCCGGGACAACTCGGGGCGAAGGCCATCATCACCGCCGCCGGCCTAGTCTCCGGCAATCTCGGCGGGGGAAAAGTCGAGGCGAAGGCCATCGAACAAGCCACCCTGCTTCTAACTGGCGACGAGCCATGTGTGAGCCTCACCTGGAATCTTCAACGCGACGTCGGCATGACCTGCGGCGGAGAGATGACCTTCCTCTTTGAAAAAGTCGCCGCAAGCGCACCTTGGCACATCGCGATCTTCGGGGCCGGCCATGTGGCCCAAGCACTCGTTCCCGTCCTGGCAACTCTCGCGTGCCGCATCGATGTCTTCGATACCCGTTCCGATTGGCTCGCCAAGTTTCCAACTCGCGAAAATCTAAAGCTCCATCTCGTCGGATCATTCGAAGAAGGGGTGACGAAACTCAGCGCAAACTCGTTCGTCCTATCCATCACCAATGGCCATTCAAGTGATCGTCCGGTCTTGCGAGAAGTGCTCCTGCGCTTTCCAGAAATTCCATTTCTCGGCGTCATCGGCAGCGCCGCGAAGCGCGCGGTCCTTGTGCGCGAACTGCGAGAAGATGGTCTATCTGATCGAGTGCTGGAGAAAATCATTTGCCCCGTCGGCCTCCCCATCGGCAGCAACGATCCCGCCGAGATCACCATCAGCATCGCCGCCCAACTGCTAGAGCGGCACCCGTAAGGAACATGGACGTCTCGCCTATGGGGGGGGGGAGGAGTGGCACGGCTTGAGCCGGATGTAGCGTTTCGAGTCGCGGGTGAGAGGGGTGTTGTCGCGCACTTTGAGAGTGGTCGTGTTGTCGATGAGGACGGTGGTGTGGGTCTTGCCGCTGGACCAGACGACGAGATTGGATGAAACCTCGACGTTGCGCGGGAGTGTGGTTTTTCCCGGAGTCTTGGTTAGAGTTAGCGAGAGGTATTTCCGACCACCGATCACTTCGATGCCACGGATTGGAGCTTTTGGGGTTCCGGGAGTTTTGCCGATCATGGCGGGCGCGGGTCGGGGCTGAAAGCACGTTAGAGCCGCAGCGGTTGGTCGTCTCCCGGCACCCACCACGACGAGGTCGAAGCTTGCCTCGTTGTCGTCATTGCTGGTGATGTGGATGGCGGCCCAGCGGATGCCCGTCCTGCTAGGGCTGAAATTGATCTTAAACTTGGTGCTCTCTCCTGGTGCCAATGAAGTGGTCCGTAAGCCGCTGAGGGTGTAATCGGCGGCATGCATGCCGTTCTTGGTGATGGCTAGATTTTCGAGTCTTCCGCTGCCGGAATTGTGGATCGTCAATGTTTGGGCAGACCTCGTCGCACCCAGTTCGACGGTGTTGAAGTAGATGAAGGTAGCCTCGTCTTTGAGGTCTTTGCCACTGCTGAGTTGGACTTCGATTTCAGGGAGGGCGATGCCATTGCCGCCGATATCAATGGAGTCTTGAGAGGTGGCATCGCTGGAGACCCGCAGGGAGGTGTTTTGGTAACCGGCGCGGGTGGGGGTGAAGGTGACTTTGAAATAAGTGGAAGCACCGGGTGCGAGCGAGGTGACCGGCGGCAGGTCGAGCACGAAGCTGGCAGCTTGAAGTCCGCTGGTGGTGATTTGTAAACCGGTGAGAGTGGCGGTGCCGGTGTTGCTGAGAGTGACGATTTCGGTGGCGCTGGTGGTGCCGAGAGGGGTGTCCTCGAAACGGATGCCGGACGTGGAAGTCGTGAGCTCAGAGCTAAGGGGCGGCTCGACTGCGATCTCAGGCTCTTCGATCCCGGCACCGGTTAGGCTGATGTCTAAGGCGCTTTCACCGGTTTCTCCGCTAACAACGTGGAGGACGGTGGCGTAAGATCCGGTGGCCGAGGGTCTGAAAGTGACATTGAAAATGGTGATCTCGCCCGGTGCCAAGGTGGTCGTGCCGAGTCGGGTGACCGAGAAATTTTCGTCATTGCCAGTGACCGCCAAGCCGGTGAGTGGCGCAGTGCCGGGGTTTTTGAGGATGAAGGTGTTGGTGAGGCCGGGCGTTGCTAGATAAACGTCGCCGAAGTCGATGCCTGGCGAGTCGGCGGTTAGATTATTGAGGTCGCTGCCCCACGCCTGGGCCACGGTGAATTCAGGGGGACTTGACGCGGGTGTGGCGAAGGAGATTTCCGAGGAATAGAGGCCACGCAGGCCGGAGGTGGTGAATGCTTGGACGACGCAGTAGTAGGTAGTTCCAGTTTCCAAAGCGGATAGAGTCGCGGCCGGCAAGGTGCTGACTTCTAGGCTTTTGGAATAGTCACCGCTGGTGGTGCCATAGTGGACGAAGTAGCCGGCAATGTTAGTTTCTGGGTTACGATCCCATTCCAAATTGGCGGTGCCCAGGGCGTCATTCGCAGCGGAGATTTGTAAAAGTGATACGAAGACCAACAACAATCTGAGAGCGAAGACGGCGAGTTTTGAGGTACGGATAGACAATGACATTGTAAGGAAGCCAGGCGGTATGAATTTTCGATTCAACCGACTTTTTCCAAACTTGCAGCCAAGGGAGCCTAAGAACTTTGAAAGAAATCGCGAATCACGGCCGGGGGAGGGCGCCAAGATTTCCAAGCGCAAGCATTTGGCAAATGAATTCTTCCGGCCGAAGGGCTTGGCGAGTCGATGAAATGACGCACTTTCTAACTTCTCGGCGGCTGCCAAGGCGGCTGAGAAAACTGCAAACCAAGGGGATAGCGGGATTGATCCGGGCTAGAGATGGCGGATCGTAAATCCAATTTTCTAGGGAAATATATTACGTTTGTCGTCGGCGCGGGATCGTGCATGTTGCCGCAACGATGGAAATGCCGACAGATCTTCTCGGACGCGGGCTGCGAGATTTGCGGATCTCGGTGACGGATCGCTGTAATTTCCGCTGCCGTTACTGCATGCCAGTCGAGGTGTTCGGGCCGGGCTATGCGTTCATGCCGCGCGAGGATTTGCTGACCTTCGAGGAAATCGTGAGGCTCGTCGGCGAGCTGGTGCCGCTAGGGATTGGGAAAATCCGGCTGACCGGCGGCGAGCCGTTGATGCGGCGTGGGCTAGACGATCTGGTGGCGATGCTGGCGGCGGTGGACGGGGTGAGGGACATCGCGCTGACGACCAACGGAGTGCTGTTAGCCCATCATGCGGAGGCGTTGGCGCTGGCTGGCTTGCACCGGGTAACCGTGAGTCTCGACGCATTGGACCCGCAGATTTTCGCGGCGATGAACGGCGTAGGCGCGAAGGTGGAGCGGGTGCTGGCGGGGATCATCTCCGCGCAGGCGTTTGGGCTGCCGGTCAAGGTGAACGCGGTGATCCAGCGCGGCGTGAATGAGGGCGAAATCCTGCCGCTTGCCCGCTGGGCCAAGGCCGCTGGAGTGGATTTGCGCTACATCGAATACATGGACGTCGGCGAGACGAACGGTTGGAAACTCGGCGAGGTGGTTTCCGGGGCTGAGATTCTAGCAATCCTCGGTCGCGAGTTCGAACTCGGCCCCCGCCAGCCGGCCTATCGCGGGGAAGTGGCGGCGCGTTGGAGCCACGCTGACGGGGCAGGGGAGATCGGGCTGATCCGCGCGGTGACTCAGCCGTTTTGCCGGGATTGCCAGCGCTTGCGGCTTTCGGCCGATGGAAAAATTTTCACCTGTCTGTTCGCGGCGGAAGGCCACGACCTGCGCGGGATTTTGAGAAACGGCGGCGACTCGCGAGTCCTAGCAGCAACCGTCCGCGCGATCTGGCAAGCGCGGGCTGACCGCTATTCTGAAGTGCGCGGCCACACCGAGCGGCCCAAGGCTGAGATGAGCTATCTCGGCGGCTAACAGGAACAAGTTGGGTTCCATGTTAGCGGGATTTTCGCAAGAATGGCGGGAGGGTTTCGTATCAGCCACCCCCATTAGTTTTCAAACAAACTGAACCCATGAATTACTTCCGCGCCTCCCTCATGCTGCTCGCGGCATCCACTCTTGCCATGGCCGACGATGGCTGGGCGGATCTCTTCAACGGCAAAAACCTCGACGGCTGGGTCCAGCGCGGCGGCACAGCCTGCCGGTTGGCGGCTGCTGTGGGATGGTAAATCCAGCGCGGGCTGGCGCAGTGCGCATGGCGAGGATTTTCCCAAAGCTGGCTGGAAAATGGCGGACGGCGTTCTCAGCATCAACCAAACCGGCGGTGCCGAGTCCGCCGCCGCTGGCGACATCATCACCCGCGAGAAATTCTCTGACTTCGGGCTCAGCCTTGATTTCAAAATCACCCCCGCTGCTATCAGAACATCAAGCTCCGCGATTTCGCGAAAAAATAGCGCACTCATGGCACGGGTTTGCGATGCGTGCTGAGGTCCAGACCCGCCGCGCGGAGCCGTCGGCTCTGAAATTCGCGTTGGCGAGTGCGGCGAACGGGGCAGGCGGACCCGCGTGGGAGGGTTGTAATAATTTGCACTCCAAGTCGGGTGCCAAACCCAACGGATAGGCCGTTTTGTGAAAAAAATCGTGGGTTTGCGGGCGTATCCAGCGACCTTGTCACGTCGATCATGAATCTCCGCTTCAATCACCTTCGCACTTTAGGACTCTTGGCCACCGGAATCCTCGCCAGTTGCGATCCCGCGCCCCCCAAGGTTTCCAACGGCGTGGTCGCCGCTGATGGCCAAGCGGCAGCCGCGAAAATTTCCCTGCCGGAGAAAGTTTCCTTCAACGAGCACGTCCTGCCAATTTTGTCGGAGAATTGCTATCACTGCCACGGCCCCGACTCCGGGACCCGCGAGCCGAAAAAAGCCCCGCTGCGGCTCGACCGGGTGGCGGATGCCTTCACCCCGCGCGACGACGATCAACCGGTGATCATCAAGGGCAAACCTAGCGAATCCGCCCTGATCCAGCGCATCATCTCGACCGATCCCGACGAGATGATGCCGCCGCCGAAGAGCCACAAAACGCTCAAGCCGGAGGAAATCGCCATGGTCGAGCGCTGGATCGAACAAGGCGCGGAGTATGAGCCGCATTGGTCATTTGCCCCGGTGAAAAAACCAGCGCTGCCCGCCGCGGGCGCAGGCTGGGCCGCAAATCCCATCGACCATTTCATCGCCGACAAGCTCGGGAAATCCGCCACCAAGCCCAATCCGCCGGAAGATCCAGCGCGGTTTTATCGGCGCTTGCATTTCGATCTCACGGGACTGCCGCCGGCTCCCGAGGCGATCGAGGCATTTAAAAAATCCGCTGCGGTCGATCCCCAAGCGGCGGTCGAGGCGGCTGCCGATCAATTGTTAGCCACCACCGCCAGCGCCGAGAATCTCACCCGCCATTGGCTGGATGCCGCCCGCTATGCCGACACCCACGGCATCCACATCGACAACTATCGCGCGATCTGGCCTTACCGCGACTGGGTCATCCGGGCCTTCCAAGCGAACATGCCGTGGGACCAGTTCACCACTGACCAAATCGCCGGCGACATGCTGCCTAATCGCACGCTCGACCAGCAGGTGGCCACCGGATTTTCCCGCTGCCTCGCCACCAGCGGCGAGGGCGGGGCGATCGCCGAGGAATACGATGCGATCTACGCCAAGGACCGCGTGGAAACGGTCTCCGCCATCTGGCTCGGTCTCACCACCGGCTGCGCGGCCTGCCATGATCACAAGTTCGACCCGATTTCCACCAAGGAGTTTTACTCTCTAACTTCATTCTTCCGCAACACCCCGATGTCCGCGCTCGATGGCAACAACGCCGAGCATCCGCCCAATGTCTTCGTCCCACTGATGGATGACCGGCAGCGCTGGGGGACGCTGGCAGAGGAGATTTCCGAAGTGCAAAAACAACTCGCCGCCCGCGCACCGGCAGCTCGTCCCGAGTTCGACACCTGGCTGGCCAATGCCACCATCGCGCCGACACGAGACATCGATTCCACCCTCGCCATCCACCTGCCGTTGAGCGAAACCGATGGCCCACTGCGCGGCACGGTCGATGGCAACCCCCGCGAATGGCCAGCCCAAGTCGCGCGGATCGATGCCCCGTTAGGCAAGGCTCCGGTCATCAGCGACACACCAATCGAGCTCGGTGATCTCGGCAGTTTCTCGCGCAGCGACCGGGTCTCCTACGGTGGCTTCATCTACTGCGAGGGCGCACCCACCGGTGCGGTCGTCGCCCGCATGAATCCCGCTGAGTCGTTCCGCGGCTGGGATCTGTATTTGGAAGGAGGTAAACCCGCCTCCCATGTCATCGACTCATGGGAAAAGTTTGCCAACAAGGTCGTCGGCCCTTCGCCACTGACGCCCGGGCAATGGCATCACGTCATGGTCACCTTCGACGGCACGATTTCCGGCCACCAAGCGAGTTCAATCTTCGTCGATGGCGTGAAAACCGCCAGTAAGACGAACCCGAACACCGTCGGTGGAAACATCGAGACGTCCGTGCCACTGCGGCTCGGCTCGCGCGAGGGCGGCGATTCCAAGCTCAACGGCAAGGTGGCACTCCAGGATTTTCGTTTTTATCGTCGCCTCCTGAGTAACGCAGAAATCAAGGATCTAGCGGGTAACAGCTTGCTCCAGTCCATCGTCTCGCAGCCTGCGGAAAAGCGCACCAAGGAGCAGTTGGAGTCGGTTTTCAACTACTTCGTCGCTAACATCGACGCCCCATCGCGCGAGATGCGAGCTCGCCTCGATGGCTTGAAAACCGAACAAAGCACGCTCCGTGAACGCGGCTCCGTCTCGCTGGTGATGGAGGAGAATAAGGACGCGCCGTTCGCCCATGTCCTCACTCGCGGCGCTTATGCCGACAAGGGTGAAAAGGTTACCCCTAACACTCCCGCCGTGCTCCCGCCGATGGCGGCCGACGCGCCGAAGAACCGGTTAGGCCTCGCCCGCTGGCTCAATGATCCTGCGAATCCGCTGCCCGCCCGCGTCACCATGAACCGCACTTGGTCCTACTTCTTCGGTGCCGGCCTCGTCGAGACCAACTCCGACTTCGGAGTGATGGGTAGCAGGCCGAGTCATCCGCAATTGTTGGATTGGCTGGCCGCTGAGTTCGTCGATTCGAAGTGGGACTACCGCCACATGCTCAAGCTGATGGTCACCTCCGCCACCTATCGCCAGTCCGGTGGAGTTTCCCCAGCGATGCTGGAAATGGATCCCGCTAACCGCCTGTTAGCCCGCGGTCCGCGCAACCGGCTCGATGCCGAGCAAATCCGCGATCTCGCGCTCTCCTCCTCCGGGCTGCTCTCGCCGAAAGTCGGCGGCCCCTCGGTGAGACCCTATCAGCCAGAAGGCATCTGGGAGGCCGTCGCCATGCCGCAGTCGAACACTCTAACCTACCGCGAAGACAAGGGCGAGGGACTCTACCGGCGCTCGCTCTACACGATTTGGAAACGCACCGCCGCACCGCCGTCGATGGAAATTTTCAACGCGCCGACTCGCGAGGTCTTCTGCGTCCGGCGGGATCTAACGAACACGCCGTTACAGGCGCTGGTGCTTTTGAATGACCCACAGTTCATCGAGGCATCTCGCGAACTGGCCTCGCACGCGCTCCAGCAGCAGGCAGATTTCGACAGCCGCCTGGATTTCATCACGGCGCGGCTGGACGGACGCAAGTTCGACGCGGACGAGCGCAAGATTGTTAGAAAGTCGCTCGACTCTGCCCTCACCACCTTCCGCAGCCACGCGGACGATGCGAAAAATCTAATCACCACCGGAGCCACACCGCCACGCAAGGACGCGGACGTGCCGGAGCTGGCAGCCTGGACCTTGCTCGCCAGCCAGATCCTCAATCTCGACGAAACCATCACCCGATGAACCCCATTGAAGCCCACAACGCCGCCTACAGTCGGCGCCACTTTTTCAGGAAATCCGGCACCGGCCTCGGGATGGCGGCGCTCGCCTCGCTGCTAGGCCAGCGCGGGATTTCCGCCGCCGAGATGATGGCCGGAGTGAATCAAATGCTGCCGCAGATCGCCCCCAAGGCGAAGCGGGCGATTTACATTTCACTCGTCGGCGCACCCTCGCAGATCGACTTGTTTGACTACAAGCCGGAGTTGCAAAAGCGCTTCAAGGAAGACCTCAACGGCTATTTGAAAGCCCAAGGCCAACGTCTTACCGGCATGACTTCCGGCCAAGCAAGCTTCCCGCTCGCGCCGTCGATTTTTAAATTTAACCAACACGGCCAAGCCGGCACTTGGATCAGCGAACTGCTGCCGTGGACCGCGAAAATGGCAGATGACATTTGCATCGTTAAGTCGATGCACACCGACGCGATCAACCACGAACCCGCGAACCAATTGGTTTACACCGGCTCGATGCAATCGGGAAAAGCCTCGCTCGGCTCATGGCTATCCTATGGCCTCGGCTCGATGAATCAGGAGCTGCCGTCGTTCGTCGTCCTCCACGCCACGCACACCTCGCCCTATGCAAATGTGCAGGCGATCTCCTCGCGGCTGTGGGGTTCCGGCTACCTGCCCGGCAAGTATGCAGGCGTCGCCCTGCGTTCGTTAGGCGACCCGGTTTTATTCCTCAAAGACACCGCTGGAATCTCCCGCGAGACCCGCCGCAACATGCTCGATGGGATCAATGAACTGAACCATCGCTCGTTCGAAGCCATCGGCGATCCCGAGATCGAGAACCGCATGCAGCAGTATGAAATGGCGTTCCGCATGCAGGCATCCGTGCCCGAGCTTACCGATCTAACTGGCGAACCCGAGAGCACCTATCAGCTCTACGGCGCGGATAGTAAAACCCGCGGCACCTTCG